>JAHYJD010000137.1 GCA_019429365.1 Bacteroidales bacterium
TTAATCTTTTTTCTTTCTTAGGGTCATGGCTTGTACGTTGCCTTCGTTGTCGGTCGAGCGCCAAACCTGTTTGTTGCGGGTAGAGTCAACAACGATCCAGGCTTTTCTGAATTGTGCCCCCTGACCCCAGATAAAAATGACCTCGCCGGTATTGTCCCAGCGAAAATCGCCGGTGTTGGATGCGTCGAGCTGTGTAATGGCACTGGTAAAGGTTTGCTGTCCGCGGCCATTGCGGTAAAAAATTATAGTGCCAGCGTTTTCCATCTTCGTTTCACTGCCGTTGGCAAATAAAACCTCATACTCTTCTATAACCCATTCGCCTTCTATGCGCGAGGCAAGTTGCCGGGCAGCAGTGCATGATACCATGGCCAGCGTGGCAACCAGCAGAATAATCTTTGTCGTAGTTTTCATATATGTCAAGTTTTTAAAATTGAATATAAGTTTATTTTATCAAATATATTAAAAAAATCTGAGGATAAGTAGTTTAAAGAATGAAAAACAGCCCGGCAAGTTCCAGATGAATCTCAGACTTGCCGGGCTGTTTTCAATTCCAGGATGAACCGGGACCTGTTAATTCATAAAAATCGGGCCGTCGGGGCCAAGCGGAATGCCAAAAAGCATCCATATTACCAGCATTGCTACCCAGAATAGGGTAAGCATTACCGTATAGGGAATCATGGTGGAAATAATGGTACCAATGCCATATTTTTCGTCATATTTCTGGGCAAAGGTCACAATCAGGGCAAAATAGCTCATCATGGGTGTAATGAGGTTGGTCACCGAATCGCCAATACGGAAAGCGGCCTGTGTAAGGCCCGGGTGGTATGGTGGGTCAATCAGCATAAGCATGGGAATAAAGACCGGTGCCATAATAGCCCATTTGGCCGAGGCACTTCCCATAAACATATTGATAAATGCCGAAAGAAAAACAAAGGCTACAATGAGCATTACACCTGTAAGGCCAATGCTCTGCAGCCCCTGTGCCCCCTTGATGGCCACAATGATACCCAGGTTGCTGTAGTTGAAAAAATAAACGAACTGGGCCGCAAAGAACACCAGCACAATGTATCCGCCCATGCTGGCCATTGACTGGGTGATGTGCTTGGCCACATGCTTGTCGTTTTTTATGGTGCCCACCACAATACCGTAAATAAGTCCCGGGATAAAGAACATGAGCAGAATACCGATAATGATGCCCTGGAAGAAGGGAGAGTGCAGCACTGAGCCGGTTTGCGGATCGCGGAAGATTCCCCAGGAGGGAACCACACTGAGCGCAAGCAGTGCCAAGGTTACCAGGAGGCCGTAACCAGCCCAGCGAAGACCTTTCTTTTCGATTGGTGTGAGTTGCTCAATGGGCAATTTTTCGGCCGTGCCGGTATATTTGCCAAGACGGGGCTCCACAATTTTCTCTGTTACCCAGGTGCCGATAATAATCACCAGGAAGCTGGAGAAAAACATGAAGTAATAGTTCACCGCAGGGTTTACAACCATATTGGGGATGATCATTCTTGCTGCCGTCTCGCTGATACCAGCCAATATGGGGTCGATGGAGCCAATAAAGAAGTTGGCCCCGAAGCCCCCGCTCACGCCACAGAAAGCGGCCGCGAGGCCCGCCATGGGGTGGCGGCCCAATGCGTGGAAGATCATTGCGCCCAGTGGAATCAGCACCACGTAGCCTGCTTCAGAAGCCAGGTGCGAAATCAAACCAGCTGTTACAATGGCACCTGTGACCAGCTTGGGCGGAGAGCTTAATACCAGCGAACGGATCATGACCGTAAAAAGCCCCGAGCCTTCAGCTACCCCGATGCCTACCATCACCACAAGCACATAGCCCAGTGGTGGGAATTTCAGGAAGTTGACAATAATGTTAGTGTAGATCCACCTGAAACCATCGCCGCTGATCAGGTTGTTTACAGTGATAATGGTGCCATCCACCGGGTGCTCGGCACTTACTCCAAATACAGCAGAAAACCACGAAAGGATCATTACTGCAACAGCAAGCAGAAAAAACAGGGTGGCGGGGTGGGGCAGCTTGTTGCCCACAATCTCGATAAAGTCGAGCGATTTGGCAAAGGCCCGCGAAGAGAAACGTTTAATAGCTTTTAAGAAGTCCTTCATTCGAGTGATGTTTATAGATTACTGCCCCTGGGGCGAATTTTCCGGCCGAGAGGGCATACAGCCTTGGTTGTATGCCCGCTGCTAAGCTATTGCCGGCAAAGATAAAATATTTGTTTTGATTCCGGGACTAAAAGCCTAAGTCGGGATATTTTTCGGGCAATTCCTCCCCGCTTTTTCCTTCTTTAAGAAAATGATCGAACCACTGCATGGTGCGCACGATATAGTCGAGCCGGTGGGTGTTGCGGCGGTTGCCATGGCCTTCGCCCTTATACCAGATTAACCTGACGGGTGTTTCGGTGTGCATCTTGATGGCCCGGTAAAGCTCGAGGCTTTGCTGGGGATGAACCCGTGGGTCGGAATCTCCGTGCAGAATCAGGATGGGCGTTTTGGCCTCATGGGCATATTTTATGGGACTGGAAGCGTACACCCTGTCCACGTCTTCATGATTCCAGAATCCCCAATGCACGTAATAATCTTCCCAGGGAATATCGGTGGTGTGGCGTTTGGAAACCTGGTTGCTGATGCCCACAAACATTACTGCCGCAGCAAAACGTTCGGTATGCTTTGTTGCCGACCAGGCGCTGAAATATCCACCATATGAGCCTCCGCCAATGCCAACGCGCTGGCGGTCTACATAACCGATATTGATCAGGTGATCTATGCCATCGAGCACATCGTCGTATTCCACTCCGGCGAGGTCGCCATAGCCTACCATGGTAAAGTCTACGCCACGGCCCGAGCTGGCGCGGTAGTTTGGCGCAAACACAAAGTATCCGCGTGCAGCAGCCACCTGACCCCAAGTGCCGTAGCCGGTAAACCAGCCATTTTGTACTGCGGCTTCAGGTCCTCCGTGGATGTAAGTAATGAGCGGATACTGTTTACCCTCCTGGTAGTCGAGGGGATAAAAGAGTACGCCTTCAATGCGCATACCATCGCGGGTATGGTATTCGAGTTTTTCCTGGCGGGCGAGCCTGATATTGGCCAGCCAGTCGTTGTGATTGGTATGGCGGGTGAGGGTTTTGCGGCGCATTTCGAGCGTGAACAGCTCTGCCGGATGCTGTGGGGTATGCCCGGCAAAAGCTACCATGCCATCCACAAAACTGAAACCGCGAAATATCAGTTGGCCGGGCTCAATGAGCAGGTTACGCGCACCGCGGTCCACGCGCTGCTCACTCAGGGTAATGTCAACTCCCTCCTCGGCAGCGAACAAAACGGTGTTATTGTCTTTCCATGTGTGGCTGATTACCGAAAGTTCCATGCCTTCCACTAAGTTGCGCAGCTCGTTGAACTTCTTGTTGGTGGGCACATCCATAACAAAAAGGCTGCCCACAACAGCATCCTCCAACTTGCTTGCCGACTGAAAAGCAATCTTTTTTCCATCGGGACTCCATGCCATGCTACCCAGCTTGCCGGGGTTTTCCATCAAGAGGGTCGTTTCGCCAGTCAGCATGTTTACCAGGTGAATGCGCTTGAACATATAGCTGTCGTCTACCAGGTTTTGCGGGGCAATGGCTGCGGCCGCCCATTTCTTGTCAGGGCTGAGGGCGAAGTCGAACACGGTGCCGTTGCTGGTAACTTGCCTTGCTTCGTGGGTGGTGGTGTTATAAACGTAGAGGTTAATGTGGCGCCACTCTTCTTCGAACACTTCAATGTCCATGCCTTTGCGGCGATAGTTGGCAATGGCCTGATCGGCGGGCCCTGTGGCAGTAATGGCCAGGGTGTTGGCATCCATAAATTCGTAGGCATTTACGCCTAGCGGGTGGCGTGTAATGGCAAAGGCTTCACCGCCCCGGAGGCTGATGCCATACACCTGGGTGCCGGGCTGATCGGGAAAATTGGCCCTGAAGGTGATGGTTTCACCGTCAGGCGCCCAGCCTATGCCAAACAAAGTGCGTTTTCCGGTAATGAACGGCCGGGTTTGCTGGGTAAGCACATCGTAAACATACAGTTCGCGATAATCGCCTCCTGCAGCATCCGTAAAGGGTCTGGGCACATTTACCGTAAAGGCAATGTGGTTTTTGTCGGGCGAGAGGGCAACCTCGGCTACCGATTTCACATCAAAAATATTGTGCGTGGTCAGCACTTCCTGGCTGAAAGTTTTCCCCGAAAGGGAGAAAAAAACAAGCAGCAGGACAAAAAGTCTGTATTTCTGCATGGCGATTAGATTTGGTTTGTTGTAATTGGTTTTTCGGTGGTAAAAATAAAAAAATCCTCAGAAAGCCGTTAAAATCTTTGACTTCTGGGGACCGAAAGTTGTTTTTGGCAGACAGATGATCAGTTTAACTCTTCGTGCCAGATAAAACTGTCGTGAAATGCCTGTTTAAGGTTTTCTGCCGGTTTTTTTTCGAACAAACCGAATATGGCCGAGCCACTTCCGCTCATAGCTGCATAAATTGCACCCTGGCTGTAAAGCTTCGTTTTAATTTCCCCCAAAAGGGGATGTGTTGAGAAAAGGCTTTCTTCAAAGTCGTTTTTTAGTTCCTTCTTCCATGTGTGCGGCGGCTGTGCCAGGATTTCAGCTACTGTTCTGGCGGGCTGGGCTGGTTTAACCCCTGCAAAAGCTTCGGCAGTGCTGATATGTAGCCCGGGTCTGATAAGCATCAGGTGCAACCCTTTCAGCGAAAGCGAGATGGGTTGCAAGATTTCGCCCCTGCCCTTGGCCAGCATGGGTTCATTGCGGATGAAAAAAGGGCAGTCGCTGCCCAGTTTGGCGGCCAGGAGCTCCAGGTCTGAGTGGCTCAGACCCAGCGAGAATTTTTCGTTGAACATTTTTAGTGAAAAGGCCGCATCGGCGCTCCCCCCTCCCAAACCCGAACCTGCCGGAATAACTTTGTGGAGGTGAAGGTGGACTTTGGGAATGCGAAATTCATGGTGCATCAGCCAGAAAGCCTGCTCACAGAGGTTGGGCAGGCCGTTGGAGGGAATTTGCAGGCCACTTGATGTGAAGGCAAAATTACCGTCGGGGGCTTCGATTAATTCCAGTCCATCTGACAGGCCGATGGGAAACAGCACCGATTCAATATTGTGAAACCCGTCGGGGCGACGGTTCAGGATGTGCAGGCCCAGGTTGATTTTTGCATTCGGAAAAGCAATCATAGAAAGGTAATTTTGGCAAATCAGGGTCCGTCTTCATCCCATTCAATTTCGAAGCGTGTATTGGTTCTTCTGTTGCGGCGGGTATTTTCGCGCGTATCGGGTTCGTTTAAATTCGCGGGTTCTTC
>JAHYJD010000138.1 GCA_019429365.1 Bacteroidales bacterium
TTCCGATCTGGAAGAATGGGAAAGTGAGATCGGTTATTATCAAAGGCAATCCCGGATCTGAAGGCAGTTCTGAAGCCAATGGCCGTGTAAGAGATTTTGTAATTCCGGCCTCAGGAGTTATCAGGTTTTAAATGTTTTCCATACTTTGTTTCGAAATGTGTAAAAATTTTGCTAAATCGTTTTAGTTTTTCCTATTTTTGCAGTAACCAATTCAACTGCAATGGGAAAGAAAATATCGATCGATGACATTGCCAAAAGCCTGGGCGTGTCGAAAACATTGGTTTCGCTGGTGCTGAACGACAAAGCCGATAAGCATGGCATTAGTCCCGATACCCAGAAAAAAGTCAGGGACAAGGTCAAAGAGCTCAATTACCAGCCCAATGTGCTGGCCCGGGGGTTTCGCCTGGGTAAGACCAACACCATTGGGGTGCTGGTATCGGATATTTCCAACCGTTTTTATTCGCGCATTGCACGCAGTATTGAAGACCTGGCCTGGAGCCATGGCTACACCGTTATTATTTGCAGTACCGACGAAGATCTTAACAAAGAAAGTGAGCAGATTCGATTGCTTCGTGATCGGAAATTGGATGGACTCATTATTTCAACCTCGCAAGATTCCGCTGAGCCTTTTAATAAGTTGGTTGACAGTGGTTTGCCTCATGTGCTGATCGATCGTACCTTCGAAGGTATGCGTTCGCCCAGCGTGTCGGTCGATAACTTTGCCGGCGGGCGCTTGGCTGCCCGCCACCTGTTGCATCAGGGCTACCGTAAAATAGCAGTCATAGGCATTACCCCCGATCATATTTCCACTATCAACGACCGCATCACAGGTTTTCAGTCGGCCCTTGCCGAAGAAGGGGTAATCATCCCGCCACAGTGGATCATTAAAACCCCTTTCGGGGAAATGGATAATACCATTAAGGGAAAGCTGCAGCAGTTTTATCAGGCTGGTGCCATGCCCGAAGCAATCTTTACCCTTAACAACAACCTTACCTCGGCTTGTATGCTAAACCTGCGGAAACTCTCTATTGATATCCCAGGGCAGGTAGCCATTATGGGCTTCGACGATGTGAGCTTTTTCAGCTTTACAAGGCCTTCCATTTCAGTGATTGCCCAGCCCATTGAGCGCATTAGCGAGGTAGCTTTCGACCTGCTGCTCAGGCAAATAGAGGGAAGTAAAATTTCCGAAAAGGAAAAATCGGTTAAACTACCTGTTGATATTATTATTCGCGAATCAACCATAAAATCATAAAACACATGAAAATTTCCATGAAGAAAAGAGGGAAATGTTTGTTCCCGGTATATTTCGCTATGATTATGCTTGCCATTATGGGCAGTTGTCAGCAAAAAGAGGAATTTCTTGAGCCGGCGGCTTACATTGATCCTTTTATTGGCACCGATGCGCACGGGCATACTTATCCGGGTGCCACCATGCCTTTCGGCATGGTTCAGCTTAGCCCCGATACCCGCCTGGGGGGATGGGATGGCGCCTCAGGATATCATTATTCCGATTCGGTGATCTATGGTTTTTCCCACACCGCACTAAACGGAACCGGCGTGGGCGACTACGGCGATATTTTGCTAATGCCCGTGGTCGGCGAACCCAAATTCATTAACGACGATTACCTTTCGCCCTTCCGAAAAGAAAATGAACACGCTGAGGCAGGTTATTACAGCGTATTTCTTGACAAACCCGGTGTGCTGGCCGAGATGACCGCCACCACCCGTGTGGGCTATCATCGATATACTTTTCCAGAAGATTCGGAAGCCACCATTATGATTGATCTGGAGCATCGCGACCGCGTAACCGATGCCTGGATTGAATTTGTGAGCGAAACTGAGATCCGTGGCCTGCGCCGCTCCACCAACTGGGCCAACGACTTGGTGTGGTATTTCCATATGGAGTTTTCAAAGCCATTTGTCCGCAAAGGAATTGCCCTTGACAATGAGTTGCTTGACGATTTCTTATATGGTCAGGGTTTGAACGTAAAAGCTTTTGTGGGCTTCGATGTTTCTGATGGCGAGCCGGTGGAGGTGAAGGTGGCCATTTCGGCCGTTGACCCTGAAGGGGCTTACAAGAATCTGCAGGCCGAATTGCCAGACTGGGGATTTGAGCGGGTTCGGGAAGATGCCTTTAACGCATGGAATAAGGAGGTGGGAAGGATTCGCGTAAAAGGCGGAACCAAAGAACAGAAAACCGTGTTTTATACCGCATTGTACCATGCCTATCTTCAGCCCAATACCTTTATGGATGTGGATCGCCGCTACCGTGGCATGGACAAAAACATTCATGTGGCTGAAGGTTTTACCAACTACACCGTTTTTTCTCTCTGGGATACCTACCGCACCTGGCATCCGCTTATGACCATCGTAGAAACCGAACGCAGTGTTGACTTCGTTCGCGTATTGCTCGATATGTACGAAAAGGGCGGATTGCTGCCGGTCTGGGAACTGGCTGCCAACGAGACTTTTACCATGATCGGCTATCACTCGGTTTCCGTTATTGCCGATGCCTTTATGAAGAACTTGCGCGACTATGACACCGAAAAAGCCCTGGTAGCCATGATCAACAGCGCCATGAAGGATCATCTTGGTTTAGATTCTTACCGCAAGTACGGATATATTCCCGGTGACAAATACCACGAATCCATTTCAAAAACCCTGGAGTATGCTTACAATGACTGGTGCATTGCCCAGGTGGCAAAGGAAATGGGGCGCGATGATATTTACCGTGAGTTCATAAAAAGGGCACAGTTTTATAAAAATATTTTCGATCCCACCACCGGTTTCATGCGCCCCAAACTCAACGGCAACTGGCTTACACCTTTCGATCCAACTACCGTCGACTGGCACTTTACCGAGGCCAACTCCTGGCAATATAGCTTTTATGTACCCCAGGATGTAACTGGGTTCTATACATTGCATGGTGGAAAAGAAAACCTGGCATCCAAGATTGACGAACTGTTCACCACCAAAGCTCCCATTACCGGACGCGACATGAAGGACATTACCGGACTGATTGGCCAGTATGCCCATGGCAATGAGCCCAGCCACCACATGGCCTACCTGTATAACTATCTCAATCAACCCTGGAAAACCCAGCAAAGGGTAAGGCAGATCATGGACGAGCAGTATTCTCACTTGCCCGATGGGCTGGCGGGAAACGAAGACTGCGGCCAAATGTCGGCATGGCTTATTATGAGTGCCATGGGCTTTTACCCCGTTACGCCCGGCGCGCCAGAATACATCATAGGCACGCCGTGGTTTGAGGAAATGGAAATATTCCTTGAAAATGGCAATGTGTTTAAGATCACTGCCAATAAGGTTTCCGAGAAAAATTTCTACATCCAGTCGGCCAGTCTCAACGGGCAGGATCATCCCTATTCATATATTTCGCACGAGGCCATAATGAACGGTGGCCACTTGCACTTTGAAATGGGCAGCAAACCCAATAAAAACTGGGGCAGCAGCGATGAGCACATCCCTGTTTCGTACATTAAAGATGAACTTATTGTGCCTGTGCCATTTATTGTTTCTGATGAGCCCCGCATTCGCGAAAGCAAGGAGATTGAAATCGGAACAGTTCAGGAAGGTTTGGAGGTTTACTATACCCTCGATGGCAGCATCCCTGACAACGAATCGAATCGCTACGAAGGTCCCATTACCCTCGATGGTACCGTTACCGTTAAAGCCGTTTCCTACGATCAGGACCTTGGCTACAGTTACCCCACAGCAGCCAACTTTGTGAAACTCAATATTGAGCGTTCGGTGGAGATCTTCAGCGAGTGGCATCCCAATTACCATGGCGGTGGGGCAGAGGCCCTGATCGATGGCCTGCGCGGAAGCGACAACTGGCGGCTGGGCGGCTGGCAAGGCTACTCCGGAACAGATTTCGAAGCCATTGTTGACCTTGGCAAAGTTGAACCTGTGAATTACATAGCGGCAGGTTTTGTGCAAGAGATTCGCTCCTGGATATGGATGCCAACCGACGTGAGTTTCTATGTGAGTGCCGATGGCGAAAACTTCGATCGTGTGGCCTTTATACAGAATACAGTGCCCATCGACGATTATGCTGTGGTTAAAAAAGACTACGGTGCCAGGGTCAACACCATGGCTCGTTACGTCAAGGTGAAAGCAACCAACTTCGGCACCATTCCGCAATGGCACCTTGGAGCCGGCGGCGATGCTTATATCTTTATTGACGAGATCATTATTGAATAAACCCCTTTCGGGGAAAACCATAGATCGCCCGGTTCTGACAGAGCCGGGCGTATTTTGTTTTGCGTTATTTCTGGTGGAATAGCCGGGGTTTTGTTATTTTTGCTACACACCAAAAACCAAAACCTTATTTTTATGAAGAAATTTTTGCCTTTACTTCTTGTGATTCTGGCAGCCTGCGGCACGCAGCCAAGGCAAGCGGCTGAAGAATCCATTGAAACCGCATCAAAATTCGATTCACAAATCCATCAGGCCTTTGTGAACAATCTGGCAAGCCTGTGCGGCCAAACGTTCTTGGGTGAGCAAGTTTACAGGAGCCATCATGGTGCGAGCTGGGCCGACAAAAAACTGGTCATGCACGTTACTGTTTGCGAAGAGGATAAAGTTTTCATTCCTTTTCATCTTGACGATGACCACTCCCGAACATGGATGTTTGTGGCAGAAGACGGAAAACTCCGTTTCAAGCATCAGCATCTGCACGAAGATGGCACGCCCGAAGAAGGTTCGATGTATGGCGGGTATGCCGACGACAGGGGAACAGCTTTTGTACAATATTTCCCTGCTGATGAGTACACCGGACAAGTAATTGAAGGCGGAGCAGGCAACGTGTGGATTGTTTCACTGGCTGAAGATTTGTCTTCATACTCCTATCGCCTCGACCGCGATGGCGAAAAAAGGCTGGAGATTCGCTTTGACCTTACCCAGCCGGTTTCTGAATAGAAATGTTTCCTAAAACCTGTACTGGTAACCGATCCTGATCACCTGGGTTTCGTAGTAATCCTGCGAGGAAATGCTGAAGTCGTTTCCTTCGAGTTCGTATTTTACCACCAGGGTGTTGAACAGGTCTGATGCATTAAGAAACAGCTCGCCGCGGCCATTTTGTATTTCCTTGCGCAGGCCGGCATCAACAAAATACCTTGCCAGTATCTTGCCCTGAGGTACAATGTCGGGCGCCATGTAAGTCCCGGTGATCTGCAGGTCGAAGTTGCGCGGCAAGTCAATATCAAAAATCAGTTTGGCATTTCCTGTATAGGCCGACTCTTCGCCCCGCGAAAAGTTGATGTTTGATGGGTAGGCATT
>JAHYJD010000139.1 GCA_019429365.1 Bacteroidales bacterium
AAAAGTAAAGCAAGAGGTTATCAACGTTCTGATACGATTAAGGCAGTTATTTATTTGCTCACCGGTAAACTCGACTTTTCTAAAATCAATCCTTATTATGTTACCCACTCGAAATTATAAAGAGCCATTTATTTTTTCTTTCTCAAGCTTTCTCCTTTTAAATCGATCCGGTGAGCTCCATTGACCAGGCGGTCCAGGATGGCATCGGCAATGGTGCTTTCCCCAATGACATCGTACCATTTTCCTACCGGTAACTGTGAGCTGATAATGGTGGATTTCAGATCGAACCTGTCTTCGATGATCTCAAGGAAAGCCATCCGGTTTTGATGGTCCATTTCCTGCAGGCCGAAGTCATCCAGGATAAGAAGGTCGTGTTTTTCGATCCGGTCTATTTCCCTGATGTATGACCCGTCTGCTTTGGACATCTTCAGCTTTCCAAAGAGTTTTTGCATGTTAAAGTACAACACTTTATACCCCATATGACAGGCCTGGTTGCCCAGGGCGGAGGCGATAAAGCTCTTGCCTACCCCGGTGGAACCTGTGATCAGGATATTTTCGTGCCGTTTAATGAACGAACAGTCGGTCAGGCGTGTCATGATGTTTTTATCCAGGTTGCGTTCCGGAGAGAAGGAGATCTCTTCGACAGCGGCATGGTAGCGGAACCGGGCCGCCTTCAGGTGGCGCCGGATCTTCCGGGCCTGGCGGTCTTCCCACTCGGCCTGTATCAGCAGGGTCACAAGCTCATCATTGGTAAAGCTTTGCCTTCCCTGGATGACCGACTGGTAAGCAGTAGCCATCCCGTAGAACTTCAGCAGGTTCATTTGTTCAAGATTTTTTTCAAGCATGGTGTATTTTTTTTAGTGGAACATTGATTTGTTATTGATAGTAATCCGCTCCGCGCAGGTTTTCATGCAGCGGCAGCTTATGTTGTACCGCCCCTTCCAGCGGCTGTTTGTCCAGTTCTTTTTTAAGGATGTTATCGATGATGCGGTACCCGAAGCTATGGTAGTACAACCCCCGGCGGCAGGCAGCGATCAGACGGTCGTTCCCTTTCTTCTTCGCCAGGGCCAACACTCCCATGCAGCTGCGGTAGGCTGTCTCTGGATAAGTATTGCGGTCGAAGATGCCCTGAATATACATCTGGACATCTTTGTCAATGGCCGCTCCCCACTTCAGGAACTTCTCCGGGCTCCAGTCGGCCACAAAGCGATGGGACGAAGGCAGATGCTCCGGATGGGTGGTGTATTGGTAAGGCCGGGTGTCCCGCAGGTGGAAAGCGATCCTTTCCCCGCCCGAGTATATTGATACGGTCCGGTATCCGTAAACCAGCTTCACTCTCTTACCAATATGCCGGAACGGTACGCTGTAATAATGCTTGTCCCTGCCCAGAAGCACATAGCTGTTCTTCATGACCGTCACCCGGACACTTTCCTTTACTTCAAAGCGATCATGGTGAAGCGGCAACAGCAGTTGCCTCTCCTGTTGCTCGAACAAGTCCCTGCGGCTATAAGGCTTACCCTGGAAGTTCATCTGGTTGACCTCATCCAGCAGGTCCCAGATAGCCTGGTTCAGCTCTTCAAGACTATAAAAGACCCTGTTGCGGAGCACCGCATAGATGTTGTTATACACTATGCTTACCGTCTTCTCCACCAGGGATTTGTCCTGTGGCTTTCTGCTGCGGGCAGGATATACAACCATTCCGTAATGGTTGGCGAACTCACGGTACATCTCATTGATTGTAGGTTCATACCTGGACGCCTGGGTGACAGCACTCTTCAGGTTGTCCGGAACCAGCGCCTTGGTAACGCCCCCGTAATAATGCAAAGCATTCTCACAGCCGGCAACGAAGTTCTCGCCCTTCTGATCCCTGAGACCCTCTACATAGATCAACTGACTGTATCCAAGGCAGGTGACCAATACCTCAACAGGGATGATTTCTCCAGTAGTCCGCTCAACATAGGATAGCTTCTTTCCCGCAAAATCAATGAAGAGCTTGTCGGCAGGGTCGTGCTCCATGTGCATGCTCGCACGGCTGGTCTTCTGCCACCGGGCAAAATGAAAGCTGAACCGGGAGTAGCTGTACCCGTCGGGCTGACGTGCTTTATACTCATGCCACAGCCGTTGCCGGGTCACTCCGGTACGGCGAAGTTCCTTCTCAAAGTACGGGAACTGGCTTTCCAGTTGCAAATACTTCAAGTCTTGATAAACGGACGAGCCAAAGATCCCTTCCAACTCCGGTGTTTCTTTATCCAACAACTCCGGGGGAGATAGGTTATTCTCCAAAACCTTCCTGATGTATTGCTTCACGGTGTTCTTTGAGATACCCAGTCGCTTTGCAATCTCCTTCTTGGGCACCCCGGAGTCATACATCCTGATAACGTGTTTTACCTTACTCATCTCAATCATTTTTGCTGCCATCTTGCTGCTTGTTTAGTGAATATCAAGCGGCAAAAGTATTGTTACCAGAAAAAGAAAATAGTGTGTCAGAGTGGCAGTGAGCCTACCCTTTTCAGGGGGGTCAGCTTCGCAGGAATGAGGGGTCAGTTTGGCAGGAATAGGGGGTCAGCTTGCTCAGGAATATACAATGATTACGTAAACCTTATACAGGGCTGCGGAAAGAAGAACCGGGAACTGCTAAAGCTTGATGATGAACAGTTGGCTGTTCTGGTGTTTAAGGTTAAACCGGAACCCTTAAAAGAAGGTAGGTATGTTGATCTGCAAGCCAGGATGGAGTATTTTTCCAATGAGTTGAAAAAGCCTAAAACGACCAAACAGGTATTATGGGAAGAGTACATAGCAGAGGTTCCTGACGGGTATAGCCGTTCACAGTTCTGCGAGCACCTGTGCCGTTACCTGAATAGCCGTAAAGCGGTGATGCACTTTGAACATGATCCCGGGGATTTGACGGAATTTGATTTTGCTGGTGATCCTCTTTATTATGTAGATATGGAAACGGGCGAACTGATTAAATGCCCGGTACTGGTTTGCCGGTTGCCTTGTTCGGCGTACACCTATACCGAAGCCCTGGCCTCCCAAAGAAGGGAGCACCTGATAGCGGCATTGGGAAGGGCTTTCATTTATTTTGGCGGAGTAACCCGGGAAGTGAAGACCGATAATATGAAGCAGATCGTAACAAAAGCCAACCGGTATGAGCCCCGTTTTGATGTGCTGGCTGAACAATGGGCCCTGCATTATGATACGAACCTGACAGCGACCAGGGTTAAAAAGCCCCGGGATAAGGCCGGGGTGGAAAGTGGGGTAAATACCACCTATTACCGTATTTATGCCCCGCTGCGTAATAAAACATTTTTCAATCTGGCCGAACTTAACCAGGCTATCAGTCAGGAAAATGAGAAGTTAAACCGTCAACACTTTCAAGGGCTCGATTACAGCCGGTATGACAAGTTTACCAGCCTGGAAAAGCCTTGTCTACGCCCCCTGCCGGAAACAGCCTTTGTGATCAAGAACTCCCAGTCAGCCAAAGTAGGGCCAAACTATCATGTAAAGCTCAGCGAAGACGATCATTTTTATAGTGTCCCCGATAAATACATTACCCACCAGGTTGTCATCATCTATGATACCGATAACGTGGAGATTTATTTGGCAAACCATCACCGTATTGCCTGTCACAAGCGTGACTACAGAAAGAGGGGTTACACTACCCTGGTCGAGCACATGCCCCCGGCCCACCGGTATTATCATGTACAAAAAGGGTGGAATCAGGAATACTTTCTTGACAAAGCCGGGCTGATCGGAGAAAACACCCTGGCGGCCATGAAAGTCATGCTGAGCCAAAAGATTATAGTGGAACACGCCTACCAATCCTGCAAAGGGACCCTCAGGCTGGTAGACAAGTACGGACAACAACGTCTGGAAGCTGCTTGTGGCAGGGCATTACTGGGCAGTAAAATATCTTACACCCTGCTGAGCAATATCCTGAGCCGCAACCTGGATCGGGCTCCGCTGCAAACCAACATCGAATACAATATCCCTGAGCATGGCAACCTCAGGGGATCCCATGCTTATGAATAAAACCGGAAAGTGGTATACTTTTCAATTAATAGTTTTTAAACCTTAAAAAAAATAACGTATGACCGACACCGATGCAACATTAAGACAACTTGAAATCCTAAAACTGGCTGGAATGGCACAGGCCTACCGGGGCGCCATTGCCCTGCCGACCCAACAGCAGCCCACATCCCATGAACTGATTGCCAGGCTGGCTGAAGCAGAAGAGCAGAGCCGAACCCGTCAACGCACGCAGATGTTTTTAAAACTGAGCAAACTCCGCTATGATGCGGTGATCGAACAAGTACAATGTTCCCCCTCACGCAATCTGTCCCGGGAGGAACTCCTTACGCTTTCAGACTGCGGCTTTATACAACGAAGTGAAAATATCCTCATTACCGGCGCCACCGGATGCGGTAAAAGTTACCTGGCCTGTGCCCTGGGCAGGCAGGCCTGTTCGCTTGGGTATAAAACCTTTTATCTGGGAATGAACCGCTTTATAGAACAACTTTCCCTTTCAAGGATCGACGGTTCGTATATTAAACTCTTGAACCAACTGGAAAAAATCCCGCTAATTATCCTGGATGACTTCGGGCTGGCTCCCCTGGATCATCAAACAAAATTAGCGCTGTTACAACTGCTGGAAGACCGGTACGGACGAAAATCAACCATTATCACTTCTCAAATACCGGTAAAGCTTTGGCATCAGTACCTTAACGAGCCTACCCTGGCCGATGCGATCATGGACAGATTGTCAGGTTCCGCTCACAGAATCGAACTGAAAGGAGAGTCTTTAAGAAAGAAAAATCAATAAGAAATAAATGTATTTTTACCATCTTATCGTCCATTATTTACTGGCCTACTTTGCTCCGGAATCACTGGCCTACTTTCACCGGAATATTCACATTTGCAAGCCCACACGAGCCAACGCTCAAACCAAAGGCTTGCAAAAGAGCTTCCGCCTTTCCTGCCCACGTAACCGCCTTTCAGGTCGGTTTTAGGATTGCCCACGCTCAAAAAAACAAAATAAATTTGTGCTTCGTGGATAAGTTAGTGCTGTTTGAAAATGACTTGAAAATAAAGCTAAATAATTGACAGACAGACGTATATGAATGAACACCAGTTGCCAATAAATAATGCTTCGTGTGGTCCGCCCCGGCGGACCCAACATGAAGCCATGTTGCACGACATCCCTTCCCGCGCAGTTTACTAAAAGCTCTTATGGAATTTAAGGTTTCTAAAGAGGGAATGCCGGATTGTTTCCG
>JAHYJD010000024.1 GCA_019429365.1 Bacteroidales bacterium
CGGGGTAGACCTGAACGGAAACTTTGGTTATATGTGGGGCTTCGATAATTCAGGCTCGTCACCAACGCCTTCGTCAAATACTTACCGCGGTACCGCCCCGTTTTCCGAGCCTGAAACCCAAATTGTGAAGGAGTTTGCCGAAACTTTCGACTTCAGCCTTGCCCTGAACAACCACACCTATTCCGACTTGCTTATATACCCATGGGGATACCAGAACCAGCTTACACCCGACGGCGAAGTGTTTTCGGCCTTTGCCAGCCTGATGACGCGCGAAAACAACTACACCTACGGCACCTGCTACGAAACGCTGAGCTACTTTGCCAATGGCGGCTCCGACGACTGGTTTTACGGTGAGCAGCAAACCAAAAATAAGGTGTTTGCTTTTACGCCCGAAGCCGGAAGTCCTGCCGATGGTTTTTGGCCAGCCATGAGCCGCATTGAAGAAATTTGTGCCGGACATACCGGAATGAACCTTTACCTGGCACGCCTCGCACTGGCCTATGCCGAGGTAGCGTTTCAGGGCGATCATTTTGCCGACAGCCATGAGTTCTCCTTGCCTTTCGAAATTAAAAACTACGGACTGGAAAGCGAGGCCACTTTTACCGTTTCTGTTAATCCCATTAGCCCGCTGATTACCAGCGTGAGTGACCCCATGGTGTTCGAAAACCTCGACCTGCTCGAAACAGCCAATGGTGCGTTTCAGGTTAGTCTTCACCCGGCTACTTATGATGGACTCATGTTCGATTTTGAAGTGCTGCTCAACAATGGCGCCTTTGTGTGGCGCGACACCCTGAAATATACTTTCGGTGAACCTCCTGTGCTGTTTGCCGATCAGTTTCAATCTGCCCAAAACTGGACCGGGGGCACCTGGGGCCTTGATGCTGCATATTATGTCTCGGCGCCATACTCCATGTCCGACAGCCCTGGCGGGCAATATGGCAACAATCTCAACAACCAGCTTACTCTCGTGCAAACCATCGACCTGACCGACTTTGATGGTGCTTTTGCTGAATTCAAAGCCCGCTGGGATATTGAAACCAACTGGGACTACGTGCAGTTTATGGTTTCAGAAAATGGCGGAAGCACCTGGGTGCCCATGGCCGGAAACTATACGGTAATTGGTTCATCCAACCAGGATGCAGGCAAACCGATTTACCATGGCATTCAAAGCAACTGGATCAGCGAGCGCATCGACCTCGGTGCCTTTGCTGGCAAAGAAATTTTAGTCCGTTTCAGGCTGGTTTCTGATGCAAGCGTTACCCGCGATGGTTTTTATTTCGACGATTTCCGAATCATTGCCAGTCAGTCTTTTGAGCCCCAGCCTCCAGTTATTACCGGACAGGAGCCACTTACAATCCTGATGGCCGAAAGTTTCACCATGGATATGGATTGGATTTTTGTGGAGGACAACTTCGTGAGCTATCCACAAGGGCATGCATTGCTTGTTTTGCCCGGCGAAAATTATGAAGTGGAAGAACAGACCATTATCCCTGATCCTGAGTTTTTTGGCATGCTGCAAGTAATGGTGAAGGTTAACAACGGCTTGTTCGAAAGTGAAGTGTATCCCTTTCAGGTGGAAGTGCTCAATACCATGAGCTCCGGACTGGAAGTTTCTGCTTCCCCGCAGGTGTATTACGACCAGAACCGCAACGGCCTGGTCATTGTTGCTCCTGATGGAATGGGAGAACAGAAGTTTTTGCTTTCAGTTATTGACATGCAAGGGCGCCAGTTACTCAGGAATGAATTATTAATTGGCCCCGGACAGCATTTTAAACCTTTGCAGATTAAACCGGGAATCTATGTTTTTGAGCTGAAAGGTAAAGAAACCCTTTCGGGAAAATTTCCGGTATTCTGATTTTTATCATAAAACATTTGAACTTTGGCACGCCGACAACATTCCCTGTTTAATAAGGTAATCGAAAATCTTACCATTACCGGTTTTGCTGCCGAAGGCAAAGCCATCACCCGGGTAGGGGAGGCAGTGGTGTTTCTCAACTATGGCGCCCCCGGCGACGTGGTGGATGTGCGTATAAAGAAAACCAAGAAGAACTATTTTGAAGGCGAGATTCTGAAAATTCACCAGCCTTCGCCCGACCGTGCAGAGCCCTTTTGCGAGCATTATGGTCTTTGTGGCGGTTGCAAGTGGCAGCACCTTGATTATCAGAAACAGCTCTTTTACAAACAGCAACAGGTAATTGACAGCCTGGAACGCATCGGAAAGGTTAAACCGGGTGCTTATGAATTGGTTCCCATAGCAGGATCAGAAAAATCGACCTTTTACCGCAACAAGCTGGAGTTTACTTTCTCGAACAAGCGCTGGCTCACCAGGGAAGACATCGAATCGGGACAGGAGTTCAAGGATATGAATGCCCTGGGATTTCATATCCCCGGACTTTATGACAAGGTGCTCGACATAAACAAATGCTGGCTGCAGCCCGAACCCTCCAATGCCATTCGCCTGGCGGTTAAGGATTTTGCCACGCGGCACAACCTGACTTTTTATGATATAAAGCTGGATAAGGGTTTGCTGAGAAATATTATCATAAGAAACAGTACCCGTGGCGAGGTAATGGTTTCGGTGATCTTTGCCGAAAACGACACCGAAAAGATTGGTTTGCTGCTGGGGTTTATCCGCGATAACTTTCCTGAGGTCTCTACTTTGGCATATTTTATTAACAACAAGCAGAACAGCAGCATCAACGATTTGGAGCCGGTTATTTTTCACGGGAAGCCCTATATGACAGAAGAAATGGAAGGGCTGAAGTTTGCCGTGGGCCCCAAGTCGTTTTATCAAACCAACGCCCCGCAGGCATACCGCCTGTATTCCATCGCCCGCGATTTTGCAGGCCTGGAAGGTCATGAAGTGGTGTATGACTTATACACCGGAACAGGTACCATTGCCATGTTTTTGGCCAGAAAGGCATCAAAGGTGATTGGGATTGAATACGTGGAGGAGGCTGTGGAGCATGCGCGCCAGAATGCTGCCTCAAACGGCATAACCAATAGCCTGTTTTTTGCTGGCGACATGGCCAGGGTGTTCAACGAAGAGCTGCTCGACCGCCATGGCTATCCCCATGTGGTGGTCACCGATCCGCCCCGGGCCGGCATGCACCCCGAGGTGGTGAAACGCATTGCACGAAGCGGCGCCGACAAAGTGGTGTATGTGAGTTGCAACCCCGCCACACAGGCACGGGATATCGAGCTGCTGAGCGAAAGTTACCACTTGGTAAGAGTGCAGGCCGTCGATATGTTTCCTCATACCCATCATGTGGAAAGTGTGGCCTTGTTAGTGCGCAATGGCCTGAAAAAGTAGTCGTTCGGAAAATTTTAGCGAACAAGCTTGCCCCTAGGTTGTTTAAGGAAAAAAGAAAAAAATTTCTAATATGAAAACTGCGCTGGTTATTGGCGCCACCGGGCTGGTGGGATTTCAATTGGTTAAGCAACTTATTGAAGATAAAGATTTTGTAAAGGTAGTGGTGTTTTCCAGGAGGGCAACCGGCCTGTCGTCACCCAAGCTCGAAGAGCATATCGTTGATTTTGATCGCCCCGAGCAATGGCAGCACCTGGTAAAGGGCGATGTGTTGTTTTCGGCGCTGGGCACTACTTTGGCAAAGGCCGGCGGAAAAAAGGCACAGTACCAGGTTGATCACAGCTACCAGTATCAGTTTGCCGCTGCGGCTGCACGCAATGCCGTGCCGGTGTATGTATTGGTTTCTTCGGCAGGAGCCAATCCTAAAAGCAGTACGTTTTACATGCGAATGAAAGGTGAGTTGGAGCGCGATGTGAAGGAGTTACTCTTTTCCACTATTTTGCTTATTAAGCCTGGCCCTTTGCATGGTGAAAGAAAAGAACGCCGCCTGGGAGAAAATCTTGGCGTAGCCTTGATCAGGTTTTTTAATACCCTGGGACTTTTCAGGAAATACCGCCCCATTGGAGGCGATGTGGTAGCCAGGGCCATGATACAGTCCTTTAAAAGGGCAACCCCGGGAGTGGCAGCCTTCGAACTCGACGAATTGTTTTTGCTGGCAAAAGACCAGTCTTAAATAATCTTTTCCCTTACCGGATAATTACTTTTTCCAACCCGGTTTCCTTGCCTGAGGTAAGCCTTATGAAATAAATGCCAGCGGGCTGATTTCTAAGGTCGATGTTTAGCATAGGGTCGGTAGCGGAGGACGCAATAATCTTCCGGTAAATCACCTGTCCGTGAGAAGTAGTTACGATCAGTTCCGTTTCAGCTCCTGTGGCGGGCATGGTAAGGGTCATAAGGCCTTCAGAAGGATTGGGGTAGACCTTGAACCGGAGGTCGCGTGTTGGAAGTGAAACACTTACCTCGCTATTATACATGATGCTGTAGTAACCTTCAGGAGCTACCAGAGGCTTGGTGCTGGTTTTTCCATTGCCATTGGTGGCACTGAAATAATAAGCGATCTGGGCACTGTAATCCTGCCCCGGAATCCATGCCCTGAAAGTATCATTCTCAAAAATCATTTCTTCTGCCAAAAAGCCCTGGGCGGGATCGATGGTCCAGTAAAGGGTGGCGGTTTCAATACCTGAGTGGCTTGTAATGCTTGCCTTTACCTCAAAAGATTCCTGCCATGCAGGAATGGTGTCGGGGCTGGCGTGGGCAAACAATATGGGATCTTCAGCGGCAATTTCGCGGACGATACAATGAATGGCGCCACTGGCACTGATTACATTGTCCATATTAATGCCTGCAATTTCGTAACCCGGCATGGCTTCCTGGTAAATCTGCAATGCCTGGGTGTCGAGATAGTGGCCGTAAGTGGGCACCAGCACCAGGTTATTCAGGATAATTGAATTGGTATAGGTTCGGTATGAGGCGTTGGGCGGGTAATTGCCCGATGAGCTGGGAACCATGGGAATCCTGACCACTTTATAAGGTCGGTCATAAACGCTCATATGGGTGTTGAGCAGATTCTGCAAATTCGATTCAATGTATGGCCCATCGGAAACACCCGTGGGGAACTGACCAACCAGGAAAGTTTCTTCGTTAAGCAGTTTCATGTGCATATCGATGTGGCTGATGTTGTCATAGGGCAGCTCAGGCATTTTAATGTAACGGTCGATTCCCAGGTAATTCAGCATGATATTGTCAATCTGCGGTTCAGTGAGGTTGCTGTTTTCTGTTAATATCAGTTCTGATGAAAAACCCGAGCCAAATCCATCGAAAATGAAATTGCCTCCAGTGGCAGTCAGCCGGTTGGGGTTGGTGGTTATTTGGAAAAAGGGCAGCGAGAAGTAATTGGCCAGCACACCTGGAATCAGGTTGTCGCTGGGCCGCGGGCGGTTATACACCCAGTCTACAAAAGCCAACTGGTCGCCATCGGCAAGGTAAATGCTCTGCGGGCCGTAATCTCTGATCCACACTGAATTGAAAGCCGCCTGAATAAATACGATATTGTCGAGAGGCACATTGCCAGAAGAAAGGTAGCTCTGCACTTGCGAAGGGTTGGTACAAATGATATAAACTGTTGTGGCTGTCCGCGCATGCCTCACAATCTCACGAAGTTCGGCAGAGTATGCAGCCCAGGTAACAACCATACCTTGCACTTCCTCATACTCTCCGGGTGTTCTAGGCAGTGATGCAGGAGGGGTTACCTGCTTGCCGGCCGGCAACTCATCAAGGTATTGCTGAAATATTTCCTTTTCGGCTGCGGTCATCCATTTTGGCAGCGGATCCTGGGCAGCAACCATCTGGGAGAATAAAACGAAGTGCAAAATGGCAATTAAAAGGTAATGGTAGGATTTCATTTAGTAAACGTATTTTTCAGGCGCAGGCCAGGAAGTTTTTATTTTTTTGGTAGGGCAGGAATTGAAAATGCCGTAAAAATTGGGCTTTGAGGTTTGCCCGCCAAAGGTACACATACTTTTTTTTAAAGAAAGGCCACTGGTCACCTAATTTCAAAGCAGGTGTAGCCGCAGGGTGGCTGAGGATTCAGGTTAAAGCGGGTGACTTTGGCCCAGGCCGGGCCTTGTCTGCACCAAACACTGAATCTTTCCATGGCCTCCTCCTCGCCTTCAGCTTCAATGTAAACGCTGCCGTCGGGCATGTTTTTTACAAAGCCGAATACACCCGCTTCCCGGGCTCTGGCCTGGGTGTAATACCTGAACCCCACTCCCTGCACTCGCCCTTCTACCTGCATCTGAAAAGCTTTTTTCATGAAGCCGAGCTTGTTTAAAATGGAATTACCTTTTCCACCCGTTTGTTTCTAATAAAGCTGCTTACAATAAGCCTGGCATCGCGGTCGTCGTTGGCCGTCTTCAGCACCTCGGCCAGATTACCAGGAGTCATGGCCTGCATCTGTCCGGGCTCGGCATAGCCCATGGCACTAAGTTTTCCTCCCTCAATTAAGATCAGGAACTTTTCTCCGTAATTGCGGCCTTTGTCAACCACAATCACATTTTGAGCGGGCATCGAAGCACTTGCAATAGCTTGTTCCACACGCAGATTGTAACTTTGCGGAGGTTCCAGTCCGAGGCAGGCACCCCGGCATTGCTTCACGGCATATTGAAAACAGGCACCACTGGTGCTGAATAGTCCGCTAAGGTTCTGGCAAAGCTGGTGTTTTTCCACCAGGCGGAAAAGAAAATCACGCCCCATTTCGCGGTTAGAAAAGCTGGCCACCGGGATTTGCCCACTGTTGGTATTATCTATCTTAAGGTTACGGTATCCTTCCTGGTCGGTAAAGCTATACAGACCGTAGTTAAAAAAGCTGCGTCTCTGGCGGCGGTTGAACAGGGGCTGGTGGCGTTTGATCTCTTCCGACTCGAGCAATAGTGCAGCCAGCTCGCTGCCGGTTTCTTCAAAATCGACCCGCCGCACCTGTCCGCCCATCTCGAGGGCTTTCTGAGATCGGGCTGCAGAAAAGTGACTCATCACCCGTTGGCGTATGTTTTTGCTTTTACCGACGTAAATAATATCGTCCTTCTCGTTGAAGAAATAATACACCCCGGCTTTGGAAGGGAGGTTGTCGAGTATTTCGGCCGAAACCGACGAATGCATGGCCGTTCTTCCGTTGAAGGTGCCCGGAAAACCGTTCAGGAATCCTTCCGGATGCTTTTGCAGCAGCAATTCGAAAAGTTTTACCGTTGCCAGGGCATCGCCGGCTGCACGGTGGCGGTTGTCTATCCCGATATGAAGATCCTGGCAAAGCCTCCCCAGACTGTAGGAAGTTTTTCCCGGGATGAGCTTGCGGCTGAGTTTTACCGTGCAAATGTTGTTGCGGGTAAAGTCGTAGCCCAGGCTTTTGAATTCGTTACGCACAAAGTTGTAATCGAAACTCACGTTGTGGGCCACGAACACAGCATCGCGCGTCAATTCTACCAAATCTTTTGCAATCTCGTAAAATCGGGGGGCACGGGCCACCATTTCGTCGGTAATGCCCGTCATTCGGGAAATAAAGGGGGGTATCCTGCGCTCGGGATTTACCAGGGTGCTGTATTGCTTCACCACTTGGTTGCCATCATGCACAAAGACGGCAATTTCGGTTATTTTGTCGCGGTAAGGATTTCCTCCGGTGGTTTCAATGTCGATAATAGCGTACATGCAATGCTGGCACAAAATTTCCTTCAAAAATAATGCTTTTTACAGCGTCTTTTTCCAAAGGTCTCCGGCAAATGCATTATTTCTTGGGGGCTTGTGCTACTTCGATGGCCCTGCCTGAGGGCTGGGTGGCGTTTTTTACGATTCGCCGGGTGGAGCCGTCGGCCAGCGAAAGCAAATACAAGTCGTTTTGCCGCTGGCTGGGGGTTTCTTTTCCCGAAAATATTACGCCCTGCTGGTCGCTGCTCCAGGTAAAGTCGCTGATGAAAATATTGTCGGGCAAAACTTTTTGCAGTTGCAGTTTCAGTTCGTCAAAAAGGTAAACCGTCATGGTGGTTCTGCGCGGCCGGTTTAAGGGCTCCTCGGCTCCAATGCCAATAAGCCATTGACTGCCATCGGCCGAAGGTAGAATTTTTGTGGAAGCGTTATAGTTGAGTGTTCCGAATTTTTCGGTCAGAATGGCATGTCCTGTGAGCATTCCGGTTTTTTCCCACTGATAAAGGAAGTGGGTGTCGTGTCCATAAACGGTTTCTCCGTCGGGAGCCCAGGCGGGCGAATAGATGTCGATGCCTTCGCGTGAGATCACGTATTTCTTGTCTTCGCGGGCATGGGCTACTATCACCACCCGGTGCGATGAGCCATTGTTCTGGGCCGTGGCCGAAAACAAAAACCGGTTTTCAGTGGGCGACCACAGCGGACCCCAGGAGGTGCCCTGCACATCTTCAATGATGAAAGTGTTACGGTTGGGGAAATCGAGCACGGCAATGCGGCGCTTATTGCCCACATCGTTCACATAGGCAAGGTAGCGACCGTCGTACGATAGCGAGGGTTCTGAACCGCTGCCAACCTCGGTATGGGTGCCATCGTTTAGTCCTGTTACATGCACAATGCCATCACTCACGTAGGCAATGCGGTCGAGTTTCAGCGGATCAGGCTCGGGCTGGCTGCAGGAACCGAAAAATATCACAACAAAAAGTAAGGGAAAAAGAAAAAAAATATTTTTACAAATGGGACAATACGTGCTCATAAAAGAAAAAATTAAAAACGGGCAAAGCCCGGATAAAATAGATTGTGTTGTTGTGTGGCAACAAAAACCACGCCGGAAATTTTCGCTTATCCGGAAAGTTCTACGGAATTATCTTAAAAGTTGACGGGAAGTTGTTGCATGTCGGTTGGTATGCGTTTTCCTTCCATAGAAAAAATCCTGACCCGTCAGGATTTATCCTGAAAATGCTTGAATTATCCTGGCCCATTGCTGAACTCCCATTTTCTTGTCCGGAAAACAATATTTCGGAATAATCAGGCCCCCAGCAATATCCATTTACATTGAAATAATCAGGACTGATTTTTTCTGTTTTCCCCGTAATGGTGCTAAGCAAGAAAAGTACATTCCTCTGCACAACTCTTCCACTGATCCGGGTTTCCTCAACCGCATCGAAAAGCCAGATGTCTCCTTCAGGATTTTTTCTGAAAGTGGAATAGGCTGAAAAAAGGTAAGGCCCGAAATCAGCTTCAAGATTTATGGTATTGATCAGGTTTCCTTCGCGGTCCCATTCATACAGATGCTGCGTATCATGTGCCAGAATGGAGTGGCCATCAGTGCTCCAGACAGGAGAAAAAAGGTTGGTTTTTTCAACCTGAATGGCTTTTTTTGTTTTTGTTATGGGGTTGAAAACCACTATTACACGGAAGTTTATCCCGTCCTGGCGTGTGAGTGCGAGGAATATTAACTCGTGATCTGAAGGTGACCATTCTGGCCGGTAACACGATCCGGGAATTTCGTTAACCAGACTGCTGTTTCCGGTTTCAAGGTCTGTTATTGAAATGCGGCGAACCTTGGCCTGCTCAAAGGAACTGGCGAGGTAGCGACCATCAAAGGAAAGCGAGGGGTCTGTACCCTGGGTAATGAACCGTAAAGAACCGCTAGTCGAATCGAAAAGCATGATATCGCCTTGCGAAACCCAGGCGAAAAGTTGATGTGGCTTGCTTTCTTCATTTTGGTTTTGTATGCAGCCCGTGAGCAGGCTTATTCCCAAACCAAAGATTAAAGCAGGCAGGAAATTTAAAATGTTTATTTTGTGAGCGGAATGGATAAGCTTATTGTTTGAAGAAGTGAGGTATTCTTTCATAAGATTTGATCTTGTTTTTTTTGCAAGCCCATATTAACCCTCAAAATTAGTCACAAACTGGCAATCAGAAAAAAAGCCAGGGCACTGTTTGCGACCTGGCTTTGTGTCTTAATGCTTTTTGTTTTATGTAAGTTGCGAAGTGCAATTTGGGCAACGGGTAGCTTTGATTGGAATCTGGGTGATGCAGTGAGGGCACTCCTTGGTGGTGGGAGCCGCAACAGGAGCTGGTTCTTCTTTTTTCTTCAGCCTGTTCATTTGCTTAATTACCATAAAAATGGCCAGTGCAATAATGATAAAATCAACCACATTGTTGATAAACATACCGTAATTGATGGTGGCTGCACCTGCCTCAGTAGCTTCGGCCAGGGTTTCAAACTTTTCTGGACCCAAATTTATGAACAGACTGGAAAAATCAGTTCCGCCCAATAATCTGCCTATTGGGGGCATAATGATATCGTTCACAAATGAGGAAACAATTTTTCCAAAGGCACCGCCAATGATAATACCTATGGCCATGTCCATTACATTGCCTTTGACGGCAAATTCCTTGAATTCTTTTACAAATCCCATAGTATGTGTTTTTTGGTTAGTAAATAGGAGTAAACCCTCCGAAGAAACAAGTTTCGTGTAAATTTAAAACAAAAAATGAATTTCACTGCATAAATACCTTATTTATTGTATGCTGAATGGCTTAAGGTAAATTTTATTTTATCGCGCCATGGCCGGAAGATCAATAAAATGGCATTTGCTGCAAAAGGGGTGGGTTTTATTTTCCTGCCATAGCTTTCTGAAGCTTCGGTATTTCTGATTGTTAAGTATTTCTAAGAGTGGCTTTTCAAAAGCGTTTCCAAAACTGAGCTCCTTTGGAAACGGCTTAGCACAGCATGGCGCCACTTCTCCGTTCCAGCATATGTAAAAATGGGTCCAGGGAAAAGGGCAATTGCGGAAGCCTTTTTCAGGATTGGTTTCCCAGAAGGTGGTTTCTATTCCCGAAAACTCTTTTTTGGCGTTTTCAAGGGCTTTCTTCGCTTCCAGAAATTCTGCCGACTGGTAAAATTCATAATAACTGGCATCAATGCCCGTTACTGCTGCAAGATTAAAAATGGTAAAATTTACATAACGGATACCGATGGTTTTGGCAAAGGCGAGCAACTGGTCCATTTGAAAATAGTTGTCCTGGGTAACCACCATGTTGAGCATAAGGTCGGTGCTGGAGTCTTTTAATATGCCAGCCAGCACGCGCAGGTTCGAAGAAAATTTCTCAAAGTTCGATCCAACCCTTATTTTGTTGTACACCTCATTCAGCCCGTCGATGCTCACCTGTATGGTGTCGATTTTGTTTTTAAGCCGCAGGGCGTATTCTTCGGTTTTAGGGGCATAGGCATTGATCGAGGCCGAAATGACAATGCCTTTGTTTTTGGCGCGTATGTAATCCACCACTTCTTCCAGGTGAGGATAGAGAAAAGTTTCGCCCATGCCGGTAAGGCCAATGGAGTCGAGGTAGGGCCAGGTTTGGTCAATGAGGTGTTTTGCCTGTGTCAGACTCATGAAGCCCTTTTCCATTTGCTGGCCGTAATCGTATTCGCGCGGGCAAATAGTACAATGAATGTTGCAGTGGGCGCTTAGCTCAAGCATGATTGTGGAAGGCTGCGCCACGCGTGTACTGTTTGAGGCACTAAGGGCGAAATGCCGCAACTTGTTGCCCGAGTATTTGAAAAAAGCCCTTCCGCCTGGCAGTTGCCGGAGGCGCTTTAAAGCTTTCAGGAGTTTTCTTTTTGTCATACTGCAATTATCAATATCGGCTGCCGGCCGCCAAATTTAAATAAAATCCAGCAATAGCTTGTGGGCAATTGTTTTTTGTAATTTTGGTCTGCAAATAAATGATACTAACAACTTTAATTTCTTTTTTAAAATGAAAAGATTTTTCCTGATTTTGTTGCCCATGCTGGCTTTGGTTTCGTGCGGGCAGCCCCGCTCATGGGGTGATGCCGAACCACCGGTAGCCGAAAAAATTGAACAAAGGATGGTAATGCATGGCGATACCCGCATAGATTTTTACTACTGGATGAACGACCGCACCAACCCAGCAGTCATTGACTATCTGCAAGCAGAGAACGCCTTCCTGGAAACTAATATGGCTTTTACTGCCGACTTGCAAGAGACACTCTTCGGTGAAATGCGCGGGCGCATAAAGGAAGATGACCAGTCGGCCCCTTATTTTTCCAATGGATACCATTACTACACCCGGTTTGAGACCGGCAGTGAATATCCCATTTATTGCCGCAGAGAAGGTAATATGGAAGCGGAGGAAGAAATAATGTTGAATGTTAACGAGCTGGCCGAAGGCTATTCGTATTTTAATGCAACCGGCCTGGATGTCAGTCTCGATAACCGATTCCTCGTGTTTGCCATTGATACCGTTGGGCGCAGGCAATATACCATACTATTTAAAAACCTTGAGACCGGCGAGATTATTCGCAGCGGCATTGCCAATACCAGCAGCAACCAGGTGTGGGCCGCCGACAATGCCACCATATTTTTCACCTCCGTCGATCCGCAAACCCTTCGTTACGACCGGGTTCTGCGCTACAACTTCCTCGAAGGCGGCGAACCCGTGGAAGTGTATTATGAAGCCGACGACACCTTTTACAGCATGGGGGTTTTTCGCTCAAAAGATGACCGTTTTTTACAGATCATTATTGGCAGCACCTTGTCGAACGAAACGCGCCTGCTGCCTGCTGATCAGCCAACCGCTCCTTTCACTGTATTTCAGCCAAGGCAGCGCGACTTGCTTTATGATGTATATCCTTATGGCGATAAATTTTATGTGCTTACCAACCTGCATGCGCAAAACTTCCGGTTGATGGAAACCCCCGTCCAGACAACGGGCCTGGCAAGCTGGAAGGAAGTGATCCCCCATCGCAGCGATGTGTTGCTCGAGGGGATTGAAGTATTCAATGATTACCTTGTTTTGCAGGAGCGCAGCATGGCACTGCAGCAAATCCGGATCATTCAACAGGAAACCGGTCAGGAACATTACCTTCCGTTTGAAGAGGAGGCCTACACCGCCGGCATTGGCATGAATGCAGAGATGAACACCGAAGTATTGCGTTACAACTATACTTCTTTGACCACTCCCAACAGCCAGTACGATTACAACATGGCCACCGGCGTTCTTACAATGGTTAAACAGCAGGAAGTGCTGGGCGGTTTTGACCCGGCCAACTACGAAACCCGGCGAATGTTCGTTACCGCCCGCGACGGAGTTGAAGTCCCTGTTACCATCCTGTATGGCAAAGGAATGGAGAAGAACGGCAGCAACCCATTACTGCTATACGGCTACGGATCCTATGGGGCCAGCATGAGCCCGCGTTTTAGCTCCAATGTGATCAGCCTGGTCGATCGGGGCTTCGTTTATGCCATTGCCCATATCAGGGGTGGTCAGGAAATGGGCCGTCAATGGTATGAGGATGGCAAGCTGTTGAAAAAGAAAAATACCTTTTATGATTTTATCGACATTGCCGATTACCTGGTGGCCGAAGGCTATACTCGCCCGGAGAAACTCTTTGCCAGCGGGGGCAGCGCCGGCGGACTGCTGATGGGTGCGGTGATCAACATGAGGCCTGAACTGTTTAAGGGCGTGATCGCCGCCGTTCCATTCGTTGATGTGGTTACCACCATGCTCGATGAAACCATTCCGCTCACCACTGCCGAATACGATGAATGGGGCAATCCGAATATTAAGGAATATTACGATTATATGCTTTCTTATTCTCCCTACGATAATGTCGCGGAGCAGGCTTATCCCAACCTGCTGGTAACCTCGGGCTTGCACGATTCGCAGGTGCAATACTGGGAGCCAACAAAATGGGTGGCAAAACTGCGGCAATACAACACCGGTGACAATTTGATTTTGCTTTATACCAATATGGAAGCGGGCCATGGTGGTGCTTCCGGCAGGTTTCGCAGGCTGAGGGAAACTGCCCGCGAATATGCCTTCCTTATTGAGTTGGCGAAAGATTAGGACAGGGTGTCCGGGGAGGTGTGCCGAAGGCCGAAAAGCTTTTCGAGCACCTCCCTGGTATACTCAATGCAGCCCTCGCTTTTTACAATATAATTGTAAATGCCGGTTTCCTGCACCCGGGCCACCAGCTCAATATCCTGCTGGGCCGACAAAACAATAATTTCGGTGTTAGGGGTAATTGATTTTATGGTTTTGATCAGATCAAGATCCTGCTCATCGCTAAGGCCGCTGATCACTACCTCAGGCTCCTCGTCGATACGGCTCAGTAAGGTGCGCCCATCGGGGAAGTTCTCGATCGACAAACCCGGAATAGCTCCCAGGCATAGCCTTAGCAGCATGCCTTCCGTTTTGTTGTCTTCGAGTATGAAGATTTTTTTTTGAGGGGGGCGATTCATGCAGTACAGAGTTTTCAATGCCGGGTTTGGGCTTTCAAAGATATTATATTTTTGCGTTGCGCCTGAACAGCTCCGGTGTTGAGACCATCTTTACAAAACCGTTTACACTTTTAATCGTATTTTTGCCAAAAAACAGTAGATATGAAAGCTTCAGTTGAAATCAGTATGTATCCCCTGGGTCGTGAATATAAACCCGATATTAAGGATTTTATTGAGCACATGAGAGCCCACCATGGCATCATCTGCGAGACAAACGGCATGAGCACCCAACTGTTTGGCGACTACCGCGAAATTATGAAAGCACTTACCGACGAGATCGAAGCCAGTTTTGAACGCCATGGCAAGAGCGTGTTTGTGCTGAAGATCATCAACGCCTTTCTGCAACAATAAGTTTCCGGTGGCGCCCATTCGCAAAATTGCCATCACCGGCCCTGAAAGTACTGGCAAAAGCTGGCTTGCCAATGGCCTGGCCGCGCATTATCAAACGGTGTTTGTGCCGGAGTTTGCCCGGGGCTATATCGAAAAGCTGGGAAGACCCTACGAATATGACGATCTGATGCAAATTTCAGATGGACAGCTTTCGGCGGAAGCGGAAAAAGAAAAAGTTGCAAATGGCTTGCTTTTTTGCGATACCGAACTGATCGTGATCAAGATCTGGAGCCTGCACAGATACGGGAAATGTCACCCTTTTATTCTGGAACAGATTAATAAGCAACGCTATGATCTTTTCCTGCTTTGCGATGTTGACCTGCCCTGGCAATACGACGAACAGCGCGAACATCCGCACCTAAGGCAATATTTTTTTAACTGGTACCAAAAAGAATTGGATGCTTACGGATTTCCTTATTCAATTATCAGCGGGCTAGGGGAGGACCGGCTTGGTTCGGCCGTTGAAGCGGTTGAAAAAATGGAAAGATGGGAAGATGTGAAGTTGAGAAAATGAGAAGATGAGCCCTATGCTTGAAACATTACTTATTGAAAACAAACAATTTTCCCGTATATGTCCGATGGCAGCTTGATTAAACAACACCTTCATCTGCACTTTATCGTAGTATTGTTGGGATTTACGGCCATAATCGGGGCCCTGATTACTCTTCCCGCAGCCGATTTGGTTTGGTTTCGTATGTTTTTTGCTTTTGTGGGGCTCGGCGTTTATCTGTTCTGGCAGAAGATCCCTTTCAGGCTTAAGTGGCGCGACATCCTCAGGCTGTTCGGCATTGGTCTGGTGGTGGCCCTGCACTGGATTACTTTCTTTCATGCAGTGAAGGTGTCGAACGTTTCGGTGACCCTGGGCGTTTTTGCCTCGGCAACCCTTTTTACCAGTTTCCTGGAACCCATTTTGCAAAAGCGGAAAATATTCTGGCTGGAAGTAATGATCGGGCTGATGACCCTGACGGGCATTTACATTATCTTTCAGTATGAGTTCAAGTATATTGAGGGAATCATTTTTTCACTGATTTCGGCATTTCTCAATGGTTTGTTTGCCGTTTTCAACCGCAACATCAGCCACCGGCACCACCATACGGTCATAAGTTTTTACGAGATGCTGGGCGGTTTTATTTTTATCACCATTTTCTTTGCCGCCACCGGGCAGCTTAGCCTGGCCAGCCTGAACCTTTCCGGAGCGGACCTTTTCTGGTTGCTTGTGCTAAGTCTGATTTGCACCAGCTACGCCTTCACGGCCATTGTCGACATTATGAAAGTGCTTTCGGCCTATACCGTGATGCTGGCCATCAACCTCGAGCCGGTTTACGGAATTATTATGGCTTTCTTTATTTTTCCGGAGGCTGAGCGCATGTCGGGCGGATTTTATGTGGGAGCATCCATTATTGTGCTGGCCTTGCTGAGCTATCCATTTTTAAAACGAAAGTTCCGAAAGATACCCGACTGAGTCTGCTGCCCTGGCAAAGGCAATAAAGCCCGGATTGGTCAATTCGGGTTTGTTATATTGCAGGGGAGTATGCTTGCTAATGTGAAACAGGGCGCCACCATGGGCCAGCAGCAGGGCGTGGCCGGCGGCGGTGTCCCACTCCCAGGTGGGTGAGTAACGGGCATACAAGTCGGACCGGCCTTCTATCAGGTCGCAAAACTTAAGGGCGCTGCCTTTTTCTTTTAAAATAACTTCCCCCTTTTTTTTCTTCATCTGATCAATTAAATCCAGGGTTTGGGGTTCCAGGTGCGAGCGGCTCACTGCTACTGCAATGGTGTTTTCTGCAGGTTTACGCGGCAGGGGTGTGGAATGCTGCAACACAAGGTCAGCATCTATTTCCCCCGAAAGGGGCAAAGCATTGATGCGAAAAGCTCTTTGCCCGGCCACTCCCCACCAGGCCATGTCGCTGGTTGGCGCCACGATAAGGCCCAGCAGCGGCTCGTTATGGTGCATCAGGGCAATGTTGATGCAGAATTCTCCGTTGCGGCCTATAAACTCTTTGGTGCCATCCAGCGGATCTACCAGCCAATAGTACTCCCAGTGCCGCCGCTCCTCGTAGCCGGCAATGCGGGTTTCTTCGCTTATCACCGCAATGCCGGTCTTTTCGAGCGCCTCCGTAATAATGTCGTTAGAGCGGCGGTCGGCAATGGTTATGGGGCTGCCATCGGCCTTGTCGTCGTAACCAAACGGGGTGCGATACACCTTCATAATGGCTTCAGAGGCATCGCAGCCAGCCCCAAGCGCTATGGCAAGCAATTGCAGTAAATCTTTTTGTGGAATCATTGCCGGTTTGTTTCAAATGGTGAATTTACAAGATTAGGAGGGTTTAAAAAAATCATGTAAAAAACTTTTATGGAAAAACATTCACCTTGTCAAATTGTTATGATTTTATAAAACCGAAAATATACGAAAAAATGAAAACTTCCAATCGCTTACCATTTATGTTGCTTACCCTTGTTGCAGCCATTGTTTTTATAAGTGCAAATAATTTTCAGGAAAAACCCATGATAACCCTGCACGACTTTACAGTTGAAGATATTTATGGTGATGAATTTGACCTGTCTTCCCTTTCGGGGAAAAAGGTGATGGTGGTAAATACCGCATCGCGCTGCGGGCTCACCCCTCAGTACGAAGACCTTGAAAAACTATATCAGGATTACAGCGACAAAGGATTTGTCATCATTGGCTTTCCGGCCAATAACTTCATGAATCAGGAGCCCGGCACCAATGAGGATATTATCACCTTTTGCCAGGAAAATTACGGAGTTTCCTTCCCCATGATGTCAAAAATTTCTGTGAAAGGCAACGACATGCACCCCCTTTACCAGTGGCTTACCAAAAAAAGCCTGAACGGGAAATTCGATGCCGAAGTGACCTGGAACTTTCAGAAGTTTCTGATTGATGAACAAGGCCATTTGGTTGATGTGCTTTCTCCGCGCGAAAAGCCCTATTCGGAAAAGGTGGTTGAGTGGCTGAATTGATGATTTAGTTGGTTATGGGCCGAAATAATGGCCTTGATGGTTTGGTAAAAGGCATGCATTTTTAGGTTGCGTGCCTTTTTATTTTTATAGTGCAACAAACAAATGGGCTTTTATTTTATCTTTGTAGGTTGTACCTCATAATACGGCAAAAGGCGATGCAGCACGACCAAAATACAAGTTTCGGCAATGACTTTAAATTTGTTTTCGCCATTACCGAAAACCCGCCACTTGGTTATATGATAGAGCCTTTTGCGGTGAAAGCCATTGGGCAGGGACAGTTTAGTTACGATTTTCAACGAATAAATCCTGCCACCGCCGGAGATTATTTCATCAATATTAGCCAGGCTCACCAAAAACTTCTTAAGCTTTTCAGCCAATATGGCGACGAAGCCCTGCTAAAGCGCTTCAACAAAGACAAGCTTAAACCCACCCTGTTTTTCGAGAGCCTTACACCCGATTTTGTTGCAACCCATATTCGTCCGGTGGTTGACAAGAAGATGCACGAAATGGCAGCCATCTTGCTTGAGAACGATATACCCTTGTATTATAAAGGGCTGAAAAACGATCGCATTCAGGAAGAGCCCATTCTTTTGGCTCCCGATCTGGTAGATCCGGTTTTTTATTTCAACAGAACCGAAAATGGGATTGAATACAGACTGGTAATCCATCATAACGACAAGGAAATCTCTCTGCTGGGTTCCGAAGCCATGCTGCTTGGTCAAAAGCCCTGCCTGCTGCTCATCGGCAGGACTCTTTACCGGTTCGACAAGGATTGGGAAGGCAAAAAACTAACGCCTTTTTTTACGAAGGAGTTTGTTATGGTGCCAAAAACTGCCGAAAAAGCCTACTTTCAGAAGTTTGTGCTTGATGCGGTGAGGCAATATAAGGTTAAACCCGAAGGCTTTTCGGTAGAAACCCTGGAGGTGCAACCCACCCCAGCACTGAAGCTGGAACAGAACTGGCAAAATCACTGGGTGTTGCAGGCCGCTTTCGAGTATGGCAATAGTGTTTTTCAGCACGGAGACACCACCCTTTCTAAAGTTTCCATGAAGGAAGAGAAAGGAAATTTCTCCTTTGAAAAAGTGAAGCGCGACCTGGCATTTGAAAAGAAGTGGGTAAAGCAGTTGGAAAAAATTGGCCTTATCAACCGTGGGGGCGATGGGTTGTACCTGTGGTATCCTGCCCGTGAAACGCAGGAGGGTGATGGAGATCCTCGCTTTGCCACCATGCACGAATACATCGACTGGCTGTCGGCCCACCGCGAAGCCTTGGGTTTAAAAGATATCAACGTGGAGCAGGATTCGGGCAACGCCGCTTTTTTTTTGGGCAGTCCGCAAGTAAGACTTGAGGTTAGCGATCGCAACGATTGGTTCGATTTGTATGGTACAGTGAGCTTCGGGCCACACGAAATACCTTTTCTAAGGCTTAAAAACCATATCCTTCAGGGCCGCCGTGAGTTTGCCCTGCCCGATGGCTCCATTGGGCTGATTCCCTCCGAATGGTTCGAGAAATACCAGGATGTGCTTAAGTTCTCTTCCGGGAAAGGAAACACCCTGCAGTTGAAAAAGCACCACTATACCCTGTTGGGGCAGCTTAAGGAGGAGGCCGGCACTCCCATTGAAGGACTGGAAGAAGCCATGATGACCTTCAGCCCGCCATCGCTTCCCGCCGGGATAAAAGCAGTACTGCGGCCCTACCAGCTTCAGGGTTTTCAGTGGATGAGTTTTCTGAACAAGAACCGTCTGGGCGGTTGCCTGGCCGACGACATGGGCCTGGGGAAAACGCTGCAGACCCTGGCCATGCTGGTACACGCCCATAAGGTGGCAGAAACAGCACCAGGAAAAACTTTTGCAGAGACCACAACTCTGGCAGAACAGAAACGCGCCCCGCAACTGGAGCTATTCACGGAAGGGGAAGGTGAGCCTGAACCCCGGAATGCAGGCACCTCGCTGCTGGTGATGCCCCTTTCACTTATTCATAACTGGGTGCGCGAGATCAGCCGCTTCGCACCTGCGCTCAGTGTGTTGCAGCACACCGGCCCGGCACGCAGTGCAAGCACCCGGCCCTTCAAACGCTACGACCTGGTGCTTACCACCTATGGTACGGTGCGCAACGACATTGAAATGCTCGAAAAATTCCGCTTTAACTATGTAGTGCTCGACGAAAGCCAGATCATAAAAAACGCAGAATCGAAGATTTTTAACGCCATAAAAAAGCTAAACGCCAGCCACCGCCTGGTGCTTACCGGCACCCCCGTTGAAAACAGCCTGAATGACTTGTGGTCGCAGTTTTCATTTCTGAATCCCGGGCTGTTGGGCAACCTTAGCTACTTCAGGGAAGAATTTGTGCAGCCCATAGAGCGCAACCACGACCCCCGCAAGCAGCGGAAACTGCACCAGATCATTGAGCCATTCATTCTTCGCCGCACCAAGGCTGAAGTGGCCAAAGAGCTGCCCGAGCTTACCGAAACGGTGCGCTATTGCGAGATGAGCGAGGAGCACCAAAAGTTTTATGAAACCCGTAAATCGCAGATCCGCAACCTTATCCTGGAGCAGGTAGAGAAGCAGGGCATGGACAAATCGCGCTTTTTTATCCTTAGCAGTTTGATGAAGTTGCGGCTCATGGCCAACCACCCGCTCATGGTCGATCCGGAATATGCCTTCGACTCAGGCAAATTTATCGAGGTACGCGAAAACATTGGCAAGCTCATGGCCGAAGGCCACAAAGTGCTCATTTTTTCGCAGTTTGTGAAACACCTGAATATTTACCGAAACTATTTTGAAGATGAAAGGCTGCCCTATAACCTTTTAACAGGCCAGATTGCAGGCAGGGACAGGGAAAGGCTCATCAGCGACTTCCAAAACGACCCCGCGAAGCGGCTGTTCCTGATCTCACTCAAAGCCGGTGGGGTAGGGCTAAACCTTACCGGGGCCGACTATGTGTTTATGCTCGACCCCTGGTGGAACCCGGCAGTGGAGAAACAGGCCATAAACCGTGCCCACCGAATAGGGCAGGACAAGAATGTTTTTGTGTACAAATTCATTACGCGCGACACAGTGGAAGAAAAGATATTGCTGCTCCAGCAGCGCAAAACCACCCTGGCCGAAATGCTTATCGACAGGAATAACCCCATGAAAAACCTCGGTGAGGCAGAGATCAGGGATTTGATTGCATAAATTATTATGAAGCCGGTTTCTGGTTAAACTAGTTAATTTTCTGAAAAACCCGCACGTAGTCCACTTTCATTTGCTGTGGAAAAACCGTGGAGGAATCAGGGTTGCCGGGCCAGTTTCCCCCAACGGCCAGGTTGAAAATGAGGTAGAATTCCTGGTGGAATTCCGAAAGATGGTCGGGTGTGATATCAACTTCGTAAAACTTGTTATCATTCACAAACCACCTAATGTATTCCTCATCCCAAATGATGGTGAAGACGTGGTATTCGTCGGCAAAAGTACCCGTTGCCAGGGTATAGGTGCCTCCGGTATGCTGGTGCCCGTTATTATCAAAGTGTACGGTTCCATGCACTTCTTTTTCTCTTCCATTTCCGCCAATCATTTCCATAATGTCGATTTCGCCGCATTTTGGCCAGCCAACACTTGTAATGTCGTTTCCGAGCATCCAAAGCGCAGGCCAGATACCTTGCCCCACAGGAAGCAGGGCCCTGATATCAATGCGCCCGTATTGAAAGGATTGCCTGCCCTGGGTTTTAATCCTGGCAGAAGTATAATTTTTGTTTTGAATGGTTTCATTGCGGGCTTCTATTATTAATGTGCTTCCCGAAACTGAGGCATTTTGAGCACGGTAGTACTGGAGTTCATTGTTGCCCCAACCGCAGAGATTTGGACAACCATCGCCCACTTCATACACCCAATCATTAATATTCAGAGCGTTCCCCTCGAATTCATCATGCCATACCAGCTCATAGCCTTCATATTCAAGTGGGGTAACAAAGCCCTGATTAACCGAAACAGGAAATTTAATTTCCACCTCCCGTTTACCGGTAATAAATTTCCCCGAGGATCCATAAGCCTTGATATGGATTTCATATGTTCCGGTTTCAGAAAAAGTGTATTCAAACGTACCTGTAGTGTTGGTGGCTGCCAGGTCAGTTTCTGAATTAACATACAGCTCGTATTTCACCGCATTCCTGGCATTGGCCTCTATTTTTATTGAACCCGGATCGTTCTCGGAATGAGAGATGATGATCTGCAGATAAGTGGGAATCCCGTTGTTCTCAGGACCTTCTTCTGCATTGCATGATATAAGTGGCAACAAAAGAGCAAGGGTTGTCAGCAGTCTGATGCTTATTGTTTTGTGTTTCATTTTTTCGGGTTTTCAGCTTAAGGAATTGCCATTGGATTACTTCGCTGCATTAAAACTTGCAGGGTTTTATTCCACCAGTTCAAATTCACCTTTCAGCGACAGGTTATTGGATGCCGTTCCAATATACACTTCAAATTTTCCTGTTTCCGGTGCAAATTGCTTGTCAAGGCGGAAAAATGCCAGGTCGTCAGGGTGAATGGTGAAAGCTACTTCTTTGCTGGCTCCCTTCTCAATCATTATCTTTTCAAAACCTTTCAGTTGAAGTAAGGGGCGTGAAACGCCTTTCCCGATAACATCCCTTATATAGAGTTGCACTACCTCTTCTCCATCATAATTGCCTGTATTGGTTACGGTTGCTTTAATGGTTATGCTTTCGCTCATGGTAATGGTATCATTAGTCAACACCAGGTCGCTGTAGGCAAAAGTAGTGTAACTTAACCCATGGCCAAATGCAAACAAGGGTTCATTGGGAATGTCGCGGTACATTGAGCTGAATTCGAATGGGTTCGGATCGAAGGGCCGGCCAGTATTCAGTTGTTCATAGAAAACAGGAATTTGCCCTACGTGATAGGGAAAAGAGGCGGGCAATTTCCCGGAAGGGTTATAATCCCCAAACAACACATCGGCAATGGCATGTCCCGATTCGGACCCCAGTAACCAGCAATTCAGGATGGCGTCAGTATGTTCCACCACGTCGGTGAGCACCAGCGGACGCCCGGTGAAAAGGGCCAAAACAACTGGTTTGCCTGTTTTCCTGATTTCGCGCAGTAATTCAAGCTGCAGCCCTTTCAGAGAAATGTCGGCGTAGCTGCGGCATTCGCCCGAAATGTATGCCGTCTCGCCCAGGGCCATTACCACCACATCGGCGCTTCTTGCCGTTGCAATAGCGTGGGCAAACCCACTGCGATCGGTGGTGTTGTAGTCGAGCTGCGTGAAAAATCCCTGCTGCTCATTTAAGGTCAGACTGGTGCCTTCCGAATACAGAATCTCAGCTCTGTCGCCGACGGCTTCTCGCATGCCTTCAAGCAGAGAAACAGCTGAATTAGGTGTTGCACTGCCGCGCCAGTTTCCAATGGGGGCATCCTTATCGTTGGCCAGAGGGCCAATTACGGCAATACGTTTTATATCTTTTGATAAGGGAAGGATGTTGAGATCGTTTTTCATCAAAACGATCGATTTCCTTGCAATATCGCGTGATGCTTCCAGATGTTCAGGATGCAAAGTCAATTCCTCTTGCTTTTCCAGGTCACTGTACTGATAGGGACTGTCAAACAATCCCAGTTTGAATTTTACATCCAGAATGCGTCGAACCATATCGTCAATCTGTTGCTCAGAAATCTTTTTGTCCTCAATCAGTTGTTTTCCATAATCCAGGTATAGCCTTCCCATCATGTCCATATCAATGCCTGCATTTAAGCCGTACCAGGCTGCTTCGTAGCGCGATTCAGCAATACCATGCTCAATGAGTTCTTCCACCGAAGTCCAGTCAGAAACCACAAAGCCGTTAAATCCCCACTCGTCGCGCAAGACTTCTGTAAACAGCCAGCGGTCGGCCGATGCTGGAACGCCGGCAATGGTGTTGAATGCCGACATAAAGGTGGCTACGCCGGCATCGATGGCGGCTTGAAATGGCGGGAAATACACTTCCCGCAGCATACGTTCCGACATATCCACCATATTATATTCTCGACCGCCGAATGGTGCTCCATAGGCAGCAAAGTGCTTGGCGCATGCGGCAATGGTATTGGCGGCCGAAAGGTCATCGCCCTGAAATCCCCGCACCCGGGCTATTGCTGCCTGTTCATTAAGATAAACATCTTCGCCGGCACCTTCCATGATCCGACCCCAGCGAGGGTCGCGTGAAACGTCGATCATGGGGGCGAAGGTCCAGTTGAGGCCATTTGCAGCAGCTTCAACAGCGGCAATGCGGGCGCTTTGCTGCATGGCAGCCCGGTCGAAACTGGCTGCTTCGGCCAAAGGTATGGGAAACATGGTTTTATAACCATGAATTACATCGAATGCAAAAATCAGCGGAATGCCAAGACGTGATTCTTCAACGGCAATTTTCTGTAAACGCAAGGTCTCTTCAGCTCCTAATACGTTGAGAAAACTACCGATCAGGCCATCGCGAACCATTTCATCGAAATTCTCGTTGTGTGCTGAAGTTTCACCTGTGCCTGTGGAAATATAGGGATTGGAAAACTGATTCAGTTGTCCAAGTTTTTCTTCAAGAGTCATTTTTTTCAGCAAGGGTTCTACCCTGGGGTCGAAACCTGCGGTTTGACTCGTCTTGTTGCGCTGGCAGCCTAAACTTGCCAGAATAATCACTAATAAAATTGAAATTAGTTGAAGCTTCTTCATAGTTTTAGGTTTTTATTGATTTCGCAAAATAATATTTTTTTCTGACTTGCAATGTCGTTTTGCGAGTCAAAACTGTGGTTCAATTTATTGATTTATAATTATCAGGGCAAAAGCCTTCATTCTTTGAAATGCCTGGCTTCTATTCCTCCCACGAGGTAAACCAGCGGGGCATTCCAGTTTATGGCAATCTCGTTGGTTGAGTAGCTGCATACCAGATCCACAAAAGATTTTGCAGGGAAAGGGCTTCGTTCAACATTTTTGGGACAATCAGTAAAAACATCCACATTTGGGCCGCCAGCTAAAAAACCCGGAACAGGCTCCTCTATCCCATCTGCTTCGGATGGCCGGTGATGGATGTTCATCACTTTTTTATGGCCAAAACCAGTGACGAAACAATACCCGGTGGCATTCCGGCCCAAAATATAATCGAGATCAGACAAGGCAGAATGGAAGTACGCTTCATTTCCAGTCAGCCGGTAAGCGACCAGCTTTAACATTCCCTCATTGGCTGCCTGGGAGTTGCTGCCCCAGGCAAATTCCTGGATGCTAACCCCATAAGGAGCGGTTTGAGAAACGGAAACAAGCTGATCCACAAGGGCCATGAAATCTTCTTTCAACCCAGTTTCTTTTAGCGACTCAGCAAGATTGTCATATTCATCGAGCAGCGAAAGAAATCCAAGGGTGCTTACCTGGCCCCATGTCGGAACCATTGGTTTGCTGTATTTGTCAATGAGTACATCGAGGTATTCGTGTTTTCCCGTTGCCAGGTATAGCTCGGAAGCAGCCCAGAAAAACTCGTCATCGAAATGACTGTCGCCATAAGCACCTGTTTGAATATCTTTTGGCTGCACGTAGGGTATATCCGGGTTCTTTACTGCCCATTCCCATGCCTTTTCAGCTTTCTCAAGGCTCTCCTCAGACAGTCCGGGAAAATGGATTTCATATTCGCTGAGTATTCGGGAGGCCTGGGCAGCAACGGCTGCAAAATTCAAAGCGGCTGCGGTGGTTTTGGAAACAACAAAACGGTCGTTGGTTGCTTCATGGGGCATAACCATCCCATCAAAATTTTTGTTGGTTAATTTGTGATAAACGCCTCCATCGTGTGGATCCTGCATACTGAGCATCCACCGGTAATTATACATGGTTTCAGAAAGCAGGTCAGGCACTCCAGTGCCGCTTTCAGGAATATTTGCATCCAAAAGCCCGAAAAATTCCTTAAAATCAACAAGGGCGCGAAACATGGTATAGGTAGAAATGCCACTGTTGACAATATATTTATTGTAATCGCCCGCATCGTACCACCCAAATGGCGAAGCAATAATGGTACCTTCCGGCCGGTATTCATCGGCTGCCGACGAATGCACATAAACAATCGTATCGGGATGGCCTGCCGGGCGCGCCCACTGGCCGCCAAATTGAGGCTCGATGGCCATTCCGGAACGATTGTAATAGAAAGAGCGTAAAACGGCCTTGCTCAGTTCTTCAAAGGGCCGTTCGGAGATATGAATTTCAAAACTTTCGTTTTCGTTGGGCAACAAAACCTGGTAGAAGCCAGGTTTGGTAATGGCAGAAAAATCGACTTTTCTTACGGCATCGCCCGATTGTTCCCAGAATAGGGGTGGTTCTGGAACGGCACTGAAAACCTCATTGCCTTCATGATCCTGAATCAGAACCAGGGCAACGCCCTCTGTAACCAGCAGCAGCTTGGGCAGATCAGCCACATAGCCAACCTGGTTGTAATAAGCCATTGGTTCAACAACTGCATTTTTGGCCATAGGGTTGTTGCACGAAGCTGAAATAGCAGCTAAGATGACCAACCCCCAAAATTTTAACATTTTTTTCGTTGGGGAAATCATTGGAATTTTTTTTAAAGAGCCTTTCTTAAAGGCTGTTCATTTCCAGAGAAACAGCTCATATTGAGAACCAATACTTTGCCCTTTTGGTTCTTTCATATACGTCCCTGCTGAAGATATAAACCTGTGCAGGTTTATGCGGCACCCCTTTTTGTTTTTCATCCAATGGGATGATATATTTCATTTGTGCCACTTTCTTACGGAAGTTTCTTTTGTCAAGCTTTATTCCAAGCACTGCTTCATAAAGGTTTTGAAGTTGAGAAAGGGCAAACTTCTCCGGGAGCAGTTCAAAAACAATAGGTTCCCTTACCACTTTGTTGCGAAGGAAATCCAGTGCCTTGGCAATGATCCTGTCATGGTCAAATCCCAGTTCAGGAAGCTTGTCCACCGGAAACCATTCCGTTTCGGGATGCTGCAGGTCAGGAATAACTTTTGAACTGTCCACCAAAGCATAATAACCCACCGTAACCACATGATTCATTAAATCCGGGAACCTAAACATGCTCCAAAGCTGATCCTTTTCTTTGCTTAACCTGTCCACATCACCAAAAGTGAAAAATTGCTCCAGGTAGATGTTTTCCAGGCCAGTTTTTTCCTTCAGCACGCGGTTGGCGGCATTATACAGGTTTTCGCCCTCAAAAACATGGTGCCCCTGAAGCGTGTAATCAGAAAAGATGACCTCACCGGATTTGGGGTCTTCCAGTTCGCGCCTGGTAAGAAGTACCTTTAACCCGTTGTTGCCAAATCCGAAGATGACGCAATCAACCGATATATTGTTAATCAGGGCGGCCTTTTCCATTAGCGTATAAGTTACACTCTGCAAATCTAATTTATTTTTATTTAGAAACAACAGCAGAAATCCAAAACCAAAAATTCCGAAAAGCACCAACCCTCGTTTTATTATTTAAGTATTGATAACCAACACCATAAGCAAGATGTAATTTAGAATGATTCTAAATTACTGATAAGTTAAAAACAGCTTGTATTTAACAAAATTTTAATATTTTTGCTAGTGTGCATTTTATACACTAAGAGGTTTGTTTCGGGAATAATTAAAAAATGCACAGAAAAAGAAAATTTGCCCCTTAGAGTCGTTCTTCTGAAAATCATATTGTCCGGTAGAATGGGTTTTTCAGTATGTTGAAGCTTCAGTTTTTTCGAGTAAATAAATTTTCCTGTGGCTTAATTTAACTAACCAAAAAACAACATTGTTTATGAAAAAAACACTAGGATTTTTGTTGCTTCTGATGCTGGCCACCACAGTGGTCGCTCAGGACGTTACAGTTACCGGCCGGGTAACCTCCAGATCAGACGGAGAAACGCTGCCCGGTGTAAGTGTAATGATTGTAGGCACCACTACCGGGACAATTACCGACATTGATGGTAACTACTCGATTGCAACCCGAATTGGAGAAACTTTAAGGTTCTCTTATATCGGGTTTAGTCCTGTAGATGTAAATGTAACTTCGGTTATCATTAATGTGGCGATGGACTATGTCATGACGGATCTGGATGAAGTCGTGGTAATTGGTTATGGTGTGCAGAGAAAAGCATTGCTCACCGGAGCCAACATTAATGTCGATGGTGATAAAATTGCCGAACTGAATACTTCCACCGCCATGGAGGCGCTCCAGGGCATTGCCCCCGGTGTAAGTATTATGAGAAACAGCGGGGCACCCGGTGCTGGTACCAGGGTAACTATCAGGGGGCAGGGTACCATTGGTAACTCAAGTCCATTGTATATTGTGGACGGGGTTGCCGTAGGAAATATCGATTACCTGAATGCTTCCGATATTGCCTCCATTGATGTGCTTAAAGATGCTGCTTCTGCAGCAATTTATGGTTCAAGGGCTGCCAATGGGGTAGTGCTTGTTACCACAAAAAAAGGGGAGAAGGGAGCCAGACCTTCTGTTACCTACGACGCCTATTCGGGCTTTCAGAATATTTACAAGAACCTTACTCCTCTCAATGCACAGGAGTATATGTTTATAATGAATGAAGGCCGGACAAACGATGGATTGACTCCTTATAATTTCCAGGAGATGGTTTTGAACAACAACTTCCTCAACACTAACTTCCCCAATCAACTGGGAACGCAGTTGGGAGAGTATGTTTGGAATAATTTGCAAAATGGATGGGAAGGCACCAACTGGATTCATGAAATGACTAAGGACAATGCGCCGGTTCTTAGCAATGCCGTTAACATTTCCGGATCGAGCGAAGATGTGGTTTATTCCATGGGCTTCACCTATTTCGATCAGTCTGGTGTGTTGGGCGGAGATATTACTGATGCTGGGTTTAAAAGGTTAACAGCCCGTTTGAATACCGAGCTGGTTCTTTTTAAAAATGACCTGCATAACATTCTGACCATTGGTGAGAACTTTACCTATAACAACACCATTAACCGTTCCATTGCTACCGGAAACATTTACTGGAATGACTTGCACAATGCGTTGGTTACCAACCCGCTGTTGCCAGCCTACTGGGATATGTCTCCCCACACTTCAGGATTTACACCCACCCTTGAGGGCGTTTCGCTTAACCAGCATAACCCCCTGGCCATCATGTACCATCGCCACAATTACCAGTGGGGCAGAGGCAACAGTATTACTGGTAATGCTTTTGCAATCCTTGAGCCCGTGAAAGATTTAAAATTCAGGTCTTCTTTTGGTATTAATTCATGGTTCGGTAACTACAGGTCATGGACGCCCACCTTCCAAATGGCTGCACTGTATAACAATGCCAACGATGCCGCACAGCAAAGCATTTATCAGGGCATTGATTATACATGGACCAACACCATTACCTATGATTTTGCACTCAGCGACCACAGATTCAGTGTGCTGGCTGGTACTGAAATCTTTAAAAACCAACTGAACACTTCAGTTGGGGGTTGGAAAGCCAAAACCATTTTTGGTTTACCTGATTACGCTTACCTGGATAACGTAAACCCTGAAAGTATTAGCGATATTAATACCTGGGGACGCAACTGGGCAGCACAGGGCGGCGGACTTCTGTCATATATTGGCCGTGCCTCTTATAACTACCTGGCCAAGTACATGGTCGATGTGACATTCCGCGCGGATGGATCCTCCAACTTTGCCAAAGGAAATCGCTGGGGTTACTTCCCTTCAGTTTCTGCAGGCTGGAACTTTACCGAGGAAGAATTTATGATGGGCCTTGATAACTGGCTTAATTTCGGTAAATTACGTGCAAGCTGGGGACAAAACGGTAACCAAAGTATTCCCAATTTCATTTACAGTTCTAACATTGGCTACAAACCACAGGGATACTATTTCGGACCCGACAGGCTGGTGTCGTCGCCAACAGCGCTTCCTTCAAACGTGCCCAACCCTGACGTAACATGGGAAACCTCCGAACAGCTAAACGTTGGTCTGGACGCACGCCTCATTGACTGGAGATTGTCATTTACCATGGATTGGTATAAAAAAACAACCAAAGACTGGCTGGTTCTTGCCCCGATCCTTGGCACAGCAGGCGCTGGTGCACCATTCATTAATGGTGGTGACATTGAAAACCGTGGTGTTGAAGTTTCTCTTGCATGGAATGACCAGATTGGAGAATTCAAATACGGCGCAACCCTGGCTGGAGCCCATAACAAAAATGAAGTAACCCGTCTGGCCAACGCCGAGGGTATTATCATTGGTCCTGCCCACGTGCTCTCGCAAGGTACCGCCTATATTTCCAGGGTGCAGGTTGGATACCCCATTGGTTATTTTTATGGATTTAAAACCGATGGCATTTTGCAAAATCAGGCCGAAGTGGATGCTTATGTGGGTCCAAATGGCCAGCCTTATTTTGAAGATCAGCGCCCGGGCGATGTGCGGTTTGTTGATATGAATGGAGACGGTGTGATTGATGAACTGGACAAAGTGATGCTGGGTGACCCCAACCCTGATTTTGAACTGGGTATTCAGTTAACCACCGAATATAAAGGCTTTTTTGTGAACACCACCCTTTCGGGTAAGTTTGGAATGCAGGTAATGCAGTCGTATCGCTCTTTTGCCGACCAGTTTACCCAAAACTACACCACACAGATTTTTGGTCGCTGGCATGGTGAAGGAACTTCTGACAGAATCCCCCGCTTAAGTTCTTCTTCACACCGAAACACCAACTTTATTTCAGACATCTACATGCATGATGCTGACTATTTAAGAATTAATAACCTTACCATAGGTTATAAATTCGACAAACTTCTGAGAAACGTTAACTGGATGCAGACAGCCTCGCTGTATGTTTCATTTAACAACCTCTACACGTTCACAAATTACGACGGAATGGACCCCGAGGTCAGGTTTGGACATGATGCATCCTGGGCTTCCGGGATCGACCTGGGTTTATATCCCTTGCCACGTACTGTGATGTTTGGTCTGAATGTTTCATTTTAAAAACTAAAAGCAAATGAAAAAGCTAATATATATAATTGTTGCTGGCGCATTATTCTTTACCAGTAGCTGCGAAGATTTCCTTGATACGCAAAACCTGTATCAGAAGAGCCTCGAAAACTTTTACCGGACTCCCCAGGATATCCAGGAAGCCATGGGTGGTGTGTATAATGCATTATACGTGGCTGGCCCTCACAGCGAAGAGCATCTTACTGCAAATTTGCTGGCCGATTACATGTTTGGCGGTGGCGGACCCGACGATATCTCTGCCAAGAACGTAGCCAGCTTTGTTGATCCGGCCGAAGACACCTACCGCGACCTCTGGCGGGAAACCTATAACGGGGTTTATCGTGCCAATGCCATTATCGAAGCCGTAGCAGAAAATGATTATTCGGGTTTCTTTAATACCGAGGATCAGGCCAATAATTTTAAAAACACGGCATTGGGCGAGGCCTATTTTATGCGGGGATTTTTCATGTTCAGGGCCGCAAGGTTTTTTGGAGGCATGCCTCTCATCCCAACCACCGATGCCCCGCGCGATGTGCCTCGTTCATCTTTCGCCGAAACTTTCGGACAGATTGCAGCCGATTTTAAAATGGCCGCTGAAACCATGCCTGCCGTGGCAGCAAACACTATCCCTGTTTCGGAATTCGGTCATGCTAACCGTTGGGTGGCTAAAGCCTACCTGGCACGCACCTATTTGTTCTATACCGGCTACATGACCAATATTGAAAAAACTGCCACCGATGTGGTTCCCTTGCCCGATGGTGGATCCCTGACAAAGGCAGAGGTTATTCAGCACCTTGAGGATGTTAGAAATCAGAGTGGTCACGCATTGGTTACTGATTTCAGGAATCTTTGGCCATACTCTTATGTGAACACCAGCGCAGGAACAACTGTTTTGCCCTGGGCTGAAACAGAAGGCCTGGCTTGGGTTGGACAAGATGGTCACAATTCGACCATTGGAACCGGAAACCCTGAAGTGATGTTCTCTCTCCGTTATGCTTTTGGAAACTGGGGTTGGGACGGCGGAACTGGCCAGAAATACAACAACCGTGTTTGTTTGTTCTTTGGCATCCGTGGCAACTCCATGGTTCCTTTTGGCCAAGGCTGGGGATGGGGTACCATCCACCCTGCATTGTTCAACGATTGGCCTAATGACGACCCAAGAAAAGAAGGCTCCATTTTGGTTATGGGCGATGCCGCTCAAGCTACCGATGGCTATGAAGCCAACAAAGGAGATCATGAAACAGGGTATTTTAATAAAAAGTATACTACCCTTCAACATGATGGTGACGAAGGCGTGAAAGGTATGTTTTATTACCTTTATGGCTGGTCGCATGGCGATCCTTTCCAGCTTTGGGCTGCCCAGGATTATTACTACCTGAGATTTTCCGATATCTTGCTCATGCATTCTGAACTTACAGAAACTGCTACTGGTATGAACCTTGTTCGCGAAAGGGCCGGATTGGATCCCGTTGCCTACTCACTGGATAACCTTAAAAGGGAACGCCTTTATGAGTTTGCTTTTGAAGGCATTCGCTGGTTCGACCTGGTTCGATGGGGTGATGTGGAGAATAGCGCAAATAATTATTACTCCAGAACAGCCGAAGTGAATAATTCCGGGGTTGCTGCTGTTCATTCTGTTAACTACCGCCCTGAAACCAAAGGTTTGCTTCCAATTCCCGAATCTGAAATTCGCCTCTCAAATGGCGTTTATACTCAGAACCCGGGTTGGTAATACTTTAATTTGTTTAACCTTTTATTCAAAATGAGATGAAAAAAAATAAATTAATAAGTCTGTTAATTGGTTCCTTCATTGTGCTTCTGGCTGCATGCGAACCAATTGAGGATCGGGACGTTCTGACCAACAGCTTTGATCCCGACAAGATCGAACTCAGGGTAGTGCAATCTACTCCGGGCGGAAATAACCTGTCGCTTCAAATGCTTACCCCTGGTGTTACCGGGTATTGGGATTATATTATCGACAGGGGCTTTACAGACCGTGTGGATGTGATTTTTCCCATACCTGGCCTTAATACCTTTACCTATTATGTTTCTACCGCTTACATGCCAACTGGAGATCCGGGCAATGTGCAATATATTGCCAAAACGGTCGATGTGCAGATCGATGTGCTGGACCACGAACTCCCGGCTGCATATTATGCTTTGGTTGGTGAAAACCTGGAAGGTAAGACCTGGGTTTTTGATGGTGTTCCGCTCGATAACACCGTATGGTGGGCAATGGTTGCCCCCTATAACTGGCAGGAAGTATGGTGGAATGCTGCAGGCGAATGCTGCCCGCCTTCCGATGCAGCAGGCCGCATGGTTTTTGACCTGGATGGCGGTGCCAACTTTACGTACTATTCAGGACCCGATGCCGATCCGGTTACAGGTACCAAGTGGGCTTTTAATGCCGACTTTACCAGGCTGACGCTAAATGGCCCGGCTAACATTCTTGGCTCAGAAGAAGGTGGTGGAAACAATCAAAGATTTGAAATCAAAGAACTTACAGCCGATAAATTGGTGCTTTATGTGGCTGATGCCGCATGGGCTACCGGTTGGCTGTGGAAGTTTAAGGCCCAGGAATAGACTGCTTGATTGTTTTATTGGTTAATGTTTTTATTATATCCAACTCCAGGTTTCCGGAGTTGGATATAATATTTTAGCCCAAGATGGCCTTCAATCCTGTTCCTGCTTCAAATGAGTAATTACAGTTTTTCAATCCGGCTTCAATGGCGCCAATGGTTGCCAATAAGTCGTTGCGGTTTACTGCGCCCATATGCCCGACCCTGAAATAGCTGCCCTTGATATCGGGAAGCAAGCCGCCAGCCACAATTACGCCTTCACCTGAAATGTGCTTCAGTAATTCTGCGCCCGCCACTACCTCAGGATAATATGGGGCCGACAGCGTGTTGGCTGAAACCGCTTCGTTAACCGGGATCATTTTTAATCCCAGGGCACTAATGGCCGAGCGGAAGGCTTTGCCTGCCAGGCGATGCCTGTTAAACCTTTTCTCAAGGCCTTCTTTCAGTATTTTTTCCAAACTAACTTCTAAGGCCATAATAAGGTTTACCGCCGGCGTACCAAAATACGATGGCGTTCTGCTTTCATAAGCCTTCATAATGGGCAGCCAGTTGGTCCAGTCGCAGTAATAATTCCCTACAGGGCTTTTCCGGCTCTCAAATGCCTGCATGGCCTTGGGCGAAGCCACCAGCAAAGCAAGCCCCGGAGGCACGCCAATGGCTTTTTGTGAGGCTGTCAGCACCACATCCAAGCCCCATTCTTCCTGCATGATCTCTTCGCCGGCCACCGAACAAACTCCATCAAGTATGGTCAGCACATCATATTTGCGTCCAAGCGCTCCCAGCGATTTTGCGTCATTGAGCACCGCCGTTGAGGTATCCACATGGGTAAAGGTCATCAGCTTGTATTCCTTTTTCTTAAGCTGCGACTCTACCTGCTCCAAAGGAACAATTTCGCCCAGGGGTGCCCGTAAAATATCAACATTGGCGCCGTATCGCTTCAGTAATTCGGCATAGCGTTCTCCAAAATAGCCGGTCGATATTACCAGGGCGTTGTCGCCGCTTTCAATCAGGTTGGCCCCGGCCATATCCATGGCCAGTGTGCCTGTGCCGGCAATAATAAAGGGCTGACCCGAAGGACTTTGCCATACTTCTCGCATCATTTCAAGCGCATGCCCGAAAGTCTCTATGAAATCCGGATCCACATGACTGGGGGTGGGAATGGCCATTGCCTGCATCACATCGGGCTCAAACTCAATGGGGCCCGGTATCATCAATAATTTGCGTCCTTTCATGGAGAATTGTTTTTTTAAAAATTTTGCTAAAATAGACAATATTTTTTTGGCGCGCCCACTTGGGGTTGCTGGGATACCCTGATTGAATCAACCGAAGGATTGAAAAACTTACATGCGTTCATACCTTTTTTGACTGACCTCTCCGGTCTGAAAAACAGCAATTGGATTGATCTTCAGTATTTTTGAAAGGAGACGGTACAGTTCGGGGCTGTATTCCCTGAACTCTAATGAGCACTCAAAAAAGGCCTCCACTGCTACGGCAAAGAACTCTTCAAGGTTTGTGGAGCTGTAATCCCTGAAAAAGGAAGCTTTTTGCCCACCCCTGGCCATTTTCGCCATTTCAAGGTAGGCCTGCTGATCAAAGGCCTTCATGGTATCCTGATCATAAAAATTATATTCGTCGTTATTAATTATGTTGATCAGCCTGAGTGCATGGGCCATTTCGTGCAGGCCCAGATGGTGACCATCAGCCGGATCCACAAATCCTTCTTTCAGGCTGCGCCACGAAACTACGATCAGTCCGCGGCGGTTTACTTCGCCCTTGTGATATTTTCGGGTAATAGTAGAATAATAATCGTCGGGGTAAATCAGTATGCGCTTAAAATGTTTGAAATAGATGGCCGGATAACCAAAAGTAAGCTGTATGGCGCTGCCGGCAATCAGGGTTTTCATATCAGGCGTAACCTCGCTTATGCCCCCTCTGGGGATAAACTCCTTCAACCGGATAAACTCTTGTACCCGGCGCTCAAAATAAACCTTGTTTTGATCACTAAGGGCGTTGTAAAACGGAAAATTATGCCGCAAATAAGGTAAATAAACTTTATCAATATCCTTGAGGAAAAACCTGAGGGCAAACTTCTTTCCAAGCTGGGTCTCCAAAAAGAATGAAAAGAAGATTCTAAATAGAAGATAAACCAGAAACAGTAATATTCCAATAATGATCAGGGGTGTTTCCTCTCCGAAAAAGTTCATGCAGCTGATAAAAAAATGATTTCGCATTATTTTTTCAAAACCTTAAAGGTGCGGTGGTAGCTGCCTCCCCTGTGCTGAAAAACATAAAACCCCGGCGACCAGCCCGACATGTCAACCGTTGTTTCTTCAGATTGGATAATGACAGATTTTAATAATCGGCCTTGTAAATCGTAAACGAAAACCTGGCTGCCCATGGCCTCATCCGGGCTTTTTATGAAAGCAATGGAATGAACAGGGTTGGGTGTAATGATCAGGTCTGTTGGTAAAGAAAGCTCAGGTGCACTGACTGTGCTCTGCTGATAAACCCGCACATAGTCAATTTCCATGGCGCTTTCAGTAAAGTTGGGATCAATATTGGGAATAATAGCTATGTTTAAAAGCAGGTACTGGTCTTCATCGAAAGGCCATGTGTCTGCATTTTGAACCTCGGGGCTGTAGGTGTAGTGCACCACGCCATCCACACTGAAAACCATTCTGTCGGGATACCAGTCTAAGGCATACACATGAAATTCAGTGGAAGCCGTAGGAATGACCTGTCCGCCATGATTTACAGTATTACCAAAACTAGAGGGGGTATGCATGGCGCTTGAAATATAATTCTGGTTGCTGCCCCAGTGTTCCATAATGTCAATCTCTCCGCAGGCAGGCCAGTCGGTGGTGCCATAACCCTCAATATACCAGTAGGCTCCAATTTCATTAATGTTTTTTCCCAGTGCCCAAATGGCCGGCCAGGTGCCGACACCCGTGGGAAGTTTTGCTTTCACCTCCACACGCCCGTAGGTAAAAGCAAATTTTGAATTTAGCCGGGCCGAGGTGTATTCCTTGGTAACTCCCTGATCTGTAAAGGTTTCATTTTTGGCAACCAGGTACAGTATGCCATCTTCCACATAGGTGTTTTCAATTCTGTTGGTATAATGCTGAATTTCCCCATTAAACCAGCTGTTGCCATTGGGCAGTAAAGTTTGATGAAACCATTTTGAGTCATCCAGGGCGCCATCCTCTTCAAATTCATCACTCCAGACCAACTCATTATACACCGGGTCATTCGTTACCTTGGGAGCTCCTCCTTTGAAATCGCCTTGCAGTTTTTGTGCGAAAGCTGTTGATAAAGAACAAAGAAATAGCGCAGAAATAAAAATCTTATACATACGGTTTGTCTTTTATGGTTGAACAGGAATCCAGGTTCATGTTTATTTAAGTTTTACCCTGATTAATAAGTCGGTGGTGGTCATATACAAATACTTCTGATCGGTATCAAAAGCACAATTTGCGGTTGCTTTACCCGTTTTTATGGCAGCCAAATGTTTTCCCTCCGGACTTATGATGTGAACCCCGCCGGGACCTGTGGCAAAAATGTTTCCGGTTTTGTGGATTTTTAATCCGTCGGGCAATCCGTTGGCATTTTCTGCAAATGGCCTAAAATCAAATAATACTTTTCCGTTTTCAAGCGATCCGTCTGATGCAATATCATAACTGAATAAAACCGGATATTCCGAATCAGATTGATTGATATACAAGGTTTGCTGATCAAGAGATAATGCAATGCCATTGGGCCAGCTTAGGCTGTCAATAAGTAAAGAAACCGTTTTGTCGGGACTGACTCTAAACACGCCGTTTATTCCAATTTCTGCTGTTTTATTTTCGGGTTGTCCATAAGGAGGATCTGTAAAATAAATGTTGCCTGCACTATCCATTGCCAGGTCGTTGGGGCTGTTAAATGGGTTTCCTTCATACCTGTCGGCAATGGTGATAAAATGCGGCAGAGGGTTTTTTACATCAGCATCCATCGTTGCAATACGCCTGTCGCCATGCTGGCAAAGCACCAGCTTGTTTTCAAGGTCAAGGATCAAGCCATTGGGCCCTTGGCCGGAATCTTTGTTTCCTTCTCCTGAATGCCCGGCAGATTCGAGATAAATACTCAAGCTGTCCTTTTCACTCCACCTGTATATTTTATTGGCAGGCACATCAGAAAACAATACAGCCTGCAGTTCATCAACCCACAATGGACCTTCGCTCCACCAGAATCCTTTTGCCAGTATTTCAAAAGTTGCATCTGGGGCAATGATGGTTAGGGCGCTGGAATCGAATATCTCAATTTTTAACTGCTCTGTTAATGGATCAATGGCAGTGTTCTCTGAGGAGTCGGCTTTTTCGCTAAAATTACATGAGTTAATGAGAAAAAGTGAAAAAACAACACAAAAAATAAATCGCTTTTGCATGATCTTGAATGATTTAGGTGGTGCGGATGAATAAAAAGTGATTGCTCGGTTTGCAATCGCTGCAGACTGCCTCCTGAAAAATTTTGAACACTGGCTGAATTCGGTTTTTGTGATCCAGCATAAATTTACTCATACTTATTCAAAAAGCAATTAGTGCAATTGAAGTTTTGTAGAAATACTGCGGAGACACCGGGTTTGTAAGAAAAGATGAATTTATCTGACGTTTTAATTCTCTAACACTCCAGTTTTCTTTATCACTTTGCTTTTGCTAAATCCCTTGCCAAATCTTTGTTTTAGGTCTTTCGCCAAGGTGTCAAGCAATGCACTACCATATTCAGCTTTTTCGTTCCCGTATTGTTCAAATTCAACAATGTATTTGCCTATTTCCCAATTGGCTCTGAGCAGTTCAGTATTTACGGATTTAATTGCACGATTTCTTGCTTCTTCAATTGTAACTCCAATTGATTGAACTAATTTCAGGTACTTATTTTTATCTTCGGGTATGCTCATGATTATCATTCATATTTATTAGGCTAAAATACGAATTAGTTTTCAATTGTGTTTATAGCAGCAACGGTCTGATTAGCCTTGTTGGCAAGGTTTCGCGTATATGATTAGGGGAGGATTGCGGGGTGCTTTCCTGTCGAAAAGCACCGAAGCCGAAGCGGTGCAGGAACCTTGATTATCCGCACCGAAAACTGTACTTTATTATATACGCTGTTGTAGGGCGTTTTTTTATTTTATCGAATAATTAGTCCCAGGTCCTGTTCCAAATTTTTCAATCAAGTTTTTGTCAATCAATTCAGGTAAAATCCGTTTAACTGTGGGACTTGGAATTCCGAGTTTTTTGGCAATATCACCAGATTTGCAACCCGAATTGTTTTCTATGAAAGTCA
>JAHYJD010000140.1 GCA_019429365.1 Bacteroidales bacterium
AAGAATGGCGCAGGGGCTCAGGGCCGCTATGAACGGCAAAGTGCTTTACCGTGGCCACCAGTTTCAGGTATTTTTCATCATCGCCCTGAAGGCCTTTAATAAATGGGACGGCCAGTTCACCGGCCAGGTAAGGATCCTCGCCATAGGTTTCCATACCCCGGCCCCAGCGAGGGTCGCGGAAAATATTAATGTTGGGCGTCCAGAAAGTCAGCCCTTGGTAAATATTCCTCTTCCCGCGGGAAACATAATCGTGGTGCTTTGCCCTGGCTTCATCAGATATGACATTGGCAATGCTGAACATGGCAGTGGTATCCCACATGGCGGCCATGCCTATGGCTTGCGGAAATACCGTGGCATAGCCCGAGCGGGCTAGCCCATGCAGGCATTCGTTCCACCAGTTGTATTCAGGAATGCCAAGGCGTTCGATAGCAGGCGAATTGTATCGTAAAAATTCGACTTTTTCCTGCAAGGTCATTTGCGAGAGAAGAAGTTCAGTCCGCTCCTCAAAACTTAGCGAGCTATCCATCCATGGCATGACATTCTCCCCGCAGCCGGTTAAAAAGAAGAAAATAACGGGAAGTAATAGCACAGCAGGTAATCGGCTGAAAGTATTTTGAAGTTTGTTATTCAGAATGGTTTTCCAACGGTTGAATGCTTCCATCAGCGGCTCTTTGAGTTTATCATTGGGTTGAACGGTTTTCACCACTTTGAGGCCTTTGAAGGCTTCTTCAGAATTTTTGTAAATGCCTGCTCCCAGTCCTGCCGCCCTGGCAGCTCCCTGTGAGCCATCAGTATTATATAACTCAATGCTGGCGTTGGTAATGCTTGCCAGACTTTCACGAAAAACCGGACTAAGGAACATATTGCTACTGCCCGCCCTGATCACTTTGGCATCGATTCCAGTTTGTTTCATAATGTCCATTCCGTATTTAAATGCAAAGGCAATGCCCTCATGCGCCGCCCTGATCAGATGCCCTTTTCCGTGCCGGTTAAAATCCAGGCCTTCGAAACTGCAGCCCAGGTCTTTGTTGCCAATCAGGCGCTCGGCCCCATTCCCGAAAGGAAGAATGCTTAGCCCTTCCGATCCGGCAGGTATCGCTGAAGCCAGTTGGTTCACCTCATCGTAGCTCATGACATTTCCCGAAAGGTTGCGCTTGAGCCATGAATTGAGAATGCCGGTGCCGTTTACGCAAAGCAATACGCCCAGGCGCCTTGCCTCATCCGAATGGTTGACATGGGCAAAGGTGTTTACGCGCGATTCCGGGTCGTAACTCACCTGGTCGCTGACACCATACACCACGCCTGAGGTGCCTGCCGTCGCAGCGATCTCACCGGGGTTCAGCACGTTAAGCGAAAAGGCATTGTTGGGTTGGTCGCCGGCACGATAAGCAATGGGCACTCCGGGCTTCAGGCCCAGCTCTTTGGCTGCTTTTACAGAAAGAGTCCCCTGAAGAGAGAAGTTAGGCACCACCCCGGGAATGAAGGACTGATCAAAACCAAAATGGTCGAGAACCATGTCGGAAATCTGATTTTTATTGAAATCCCAGAATATGCCTTCTGAAAGGCCGGAGGGCGTGGTCAGGATTTCGCCGCTAAGCTTCAGGGCAATATAATCGCCGGGGAGCATTATTTTATAAATCTTGCTATAAATGGAAGGCTCGTTGTCTTTTACCCATTTCAGCTTGGAAGCAGTAAAGTTTCCGGGCGAATTGAGCAGAGAAGAAAGACACTTTTCGGTTCCCATTTCGCGAAAAGCCTTTTCGCCTGTGCTGACAGCGCGGCTGTCGCACCAGATTATGGAAGGGCGAAGGGGTTTCAGCGAACGATCGACAATTACCAACCCGTGCATTTGATAGGAGATTCCTATTGCCTGAATTTCTGAGGGATTTATTTCAGGATGCTGAAGTAACTCATGGGTGGCCTCCACCAGGCTGTTCCACCAGGCCTCAGGATCCTGTTCAGCAAAACCCGGCTGTGGGGTATCAATGGTCATCTCTTCCCTGGGATGGAAGGCAGAGGCCAGCAAACGGCCCGAATCCGCCTCAATAACACTTGCTTTTACTGATGAGCTTCCAATATCAAATCCTAATAAAGCCATAATTGGTTTTTTATTATTAACTCCGGTCTGACTGAATATCGCAGTCAATGAATGCCCACAGGCTTTCAATGGAGAGAAAAAGGTTTACGAAAAAAAAGAACAAGTGCCCGTTTTAACCATACCAATAATGGCTAAATTTAAAAAAATTTCATAGTCTTCAGCCTTCAAAAAAAAATTAAATTACACTTCATTAATGAAATTCAATAACACCCTGTTCGGAAACCTGCCCGATGGACGCGAAGCCCGCTTATTTACTATCGAAACTACCTCGGGATTAACTATTAGTATTTCCAATTACGGTGCAGCTATTACTTCTGTTATTATGCCCGACCGTCAGGGCCATTTGGAAGAAATTACAGCAGGATTCCCTTCCCTGGAGGGCTACCTTAAAGACCATCCATATTTCGGGGTAATTACCGGGCGCTTTGCCAACCGCATTGCCAATGCACAATTTAGTATTAATGAAAAAAAATACCGTTTGCCTGCAAATAGCGGCCCCAGCCATTTGCACGGAGGCCCGCAAGGCTTCCATACTAAGTTGTGGGATTATGCCATTTCTGAAAAACCAGGATCAGTAAGCATCCATTTAACGTACACCAGCCCACACCTCGAAATGGGTTATCCCGGTAACCTTAAGGCAGTAGTAAGCTATACGGTATTTGAAAACAACGTGCTGCAAATTGAGTTTGAAGCCCAAACCGATGCTCCAACTCATGTAAACCTGACCAACCACGCCTATTTTAACCTAAGTGGTTTTAGGGATAATGTATTTGCCCATAAGCTTTTTGTTGATGCGGACCACTATCTCGACCTAGATGAGAAACAAATCCCCACAGGAAAAATTTTGCCCTGTGCCGGAACCACTTTTGATTACCAGGCCTTAAACGAAAATATGTCATTTGTGCGCGAGCCTGTCGATCACTGTTTTGTGCTAAAGACAAATCGCAGCCAGGACCAGCCCGCAGCCATGCTCTTTCACCCCGGAAGCGGACGCATGTTGAAAGTTTTTTGCACCCAGCCCGGTATCCAGATTTATACAGGAAACTTTCTGGATGGGAGTTTTATCGGGCACAAGGGGTTAGCATACGGGCAGCATCAGGCCATTTGTTTGGAAACACAGCACTTCCCTGACTCCCCAAACCACCCCGGTTTTCCTTCCACCCTGCTGAAGCCAGGCGAAGTTTACCGCCAAACAAGCAAATTTGTTTTTGAAACCCTGTAAACCCCGCACATTTTAAACTTATTAAAAAGGAGCCTAAACAATAAAACCCATTCACCGTTGTTTAAATTGGTGTAATTTTTGCCCCCCTTCTCCAAATATTTTTGCAATTTTATGGGTTTAAGGTTTGTGTTTTTCATTTCCCTGGGTTTCCTTTTTCAAACCGCTGTATGAGGTTCTAACTGCAGGGCGACCGCTACACCGATAATCGGCGCATAGGTATTAACATTCGCTACAATTTCGGCATCCCAAAAAGGTCAGAACGCCGCGAAGCAATCCCCATGCAGTTTGATTTAGGGGAATAGCATTTTGCACAGGGAGCTGGGCTCCGATCGCTGAATCTTTCGTCCTGCCAAGCGGGACCGACTGCTAGTAGCCCCGGGTAGCCCAGCAAAGCACCCGGGGCCAAGGGAAAAGCGGCAAATTTATTTCAGACTTCTGACTTCCAGCTTCGGACCTGCCTGCCGGCAGGCAGGCTTCCGACCTCCCGCTTTCTCCAAAATAGAGTTTATCTTTGCCAAATAAACAACCAACCTATTGGTTATGGAAAAATTCATCCTTGCCTTCGACCAGGGTACCACCAGCTCGCGGGCCCTTCTTTTCGATCATAAAGGAAACATTCGCTCGGTTGCCCAGAAAGAGTTCCAGCAGTTTTTTCCAAAGCCTGGCTGGGTAGAGCACGACCCCCATGAGATTTGGTCGTCGCAAGTTGCTGTTGCGGCCGAAGCCATGTCGAAGCTGGGCATCAACGGCCTGTCGCTGCAAGCCATTGGCATCTCAAACCAGCGAGAAACCACCATCGTTTGGGATCGGAAGACAGGACAACCCGTTTACAATGCCATCGTTTGGCAGGATCGACGCACTTCAGCTTTTTGCGACGAGTTGAAGGACAGGGGCCTTTCGGAAAAAATCCGTGATAAGACCGGGCTGGTGATCGATGCCTATTTTAGCGGTACCAAGGTGAAATGGATTCTCGACCACGTGGAAGACGCCAGAGAAAAAGCCAAAAAAGGTGAGCTGGCTTTCGGAACGGTTGACAGCTGGCTGGTATGGAGGCTAACTCAAGGAAGGACTCACATTACAGATGTGACAAATGCCAGCCGTACCATGCTTTTCAACATAAACACCCTCGACTGGGACGATGAGCTGTTGGCGTTGATGGATATCCCCAAATCCATGCTGCCCAGGGTGGCTTCTTCGAGCGAGGTCTACGACCTTACCAATACCACCTTCTTTGCCTCGAAAGTGCCCATAGCAGGCATTGCGGGCGATCAGCAGGCAGCGCTTTTCGGACAAATGTGCACCGAAGAAAGTATGGTAAAAAATACCTACGGCACGGGATGTTTCATTCTGATGAACACGGGCGAAAAGCCGTTTTTCTCGAAAAACAACCTGATTACTACCATCGCCTGGCAAATAAATGGCAAGACGACCTACGCCCTTGAGGGCAGCATTTTCATTGCAGGAGCCGTGGTGCAATGGCTGCGCGATGGCTTGAAAATTATAAGAAACTCCTCTGAGATAGAAGCCCTTGCAAGCCAGGTGGAAGACAGCGGCGACCTGTATTTTGTTCCCAGCTTTACGGGCATGGGCGCACCCCACTGGGACCAGTATGCCCGGGGGCTAATGGTTGGAATAAGTCGTGGTACAACCCGGGCACATATTGCCAGGGCAGCCCTCGAAGGCATCGCTTTCCAAACCATGGACGTACTGCATGTTATGAAGCTGGACACCGGGATGAAAATCAAAGACTTACGGGTTGACGGAGGCGCTTCGGCCAACAACCTGCTCATGCAGTTCCAGGCAGATATTTTGAGAACAAATGTGGTACGGCCAAAAGTTATTGAA
>JAHYJD010000025.1 GCA_019429365.1 Bacteroidales bacterium
CCTCGTAAATACTGGCATTTTCGCCCAAACTCCTCTTACTTATTTTTGTTTTTCCGATATCGCTTTGGTCGATTTAAAAAAAATTTAATAAATATTCCAAAAGGCTTTTTTTAATTTTGCCAGTTTCAATCTTATTGCCATTCAGGGCATTTCCAGACTGATATCAAATCAAAAGAATAAAAATTTACAAATTGTTTTGTAATTATTAAAATTTTTTATAAAATTACCATCTCATTCAGAAAGGATTTATGATGAAGAAACTAATTGACCATTACCTGAATACCGGTGAGACCAGCAACGGAAGCAGGCTGAATGAACAAAAAATGAAGATCGTTCAGGCAATTTCCCAGCGCAGGGAGCCCCTGACTATCCCCGAATTAAGCAGCAAATTGAAAATAACTGCCCCAACCTGCATTAAGCTGGTCAATCAGTTGATGGAGGCTGGGATAATAAACGAAGTGGGAAAAAAAGAAACCCGGGCAGGTCGCAAGCCCTTTCTATATGCTCTTGACGGAAGCAACTTTCAGGTGATCGCAATTGAGATTTTAATGAAGAGGGTGTCGTTTTCAATAATGGACAATCATCTGAATCCGATTTTTGTAAAGCATAACAGGGAATTTGCCCTCGACAACACCCCAGAGAGTTTGCAAGGGGTAGTTAAGTTTATTAAAGATTGCATGATTGAGGCCAGTGTGAGTTCGCGCGAAATTATTGGCATGGGCGTGGGCATTACCGGCCGGGTTAATAAATTGGATGGTGAGTCACTAACTTTTTTTAACTTCATGGGCAAGCCCCTTGCCGCTTATTTTTCGGGAATATTTGATATGCCGGTGTTTATCAACAACGACACCCGCTGTTTTGGCATGGCCGAGAAAATTATTGGCAAGGCCAAGAGTATTTCCAATGCCATTGTTATAAACCTGAGCCGTGGCCTGGGTACCAGCCTGATTATTAATAATTCGGTGGTGGAAGGCGGTGCGGGATTTGCCGGAGAGTTTGGCCATATGCAATGGGGCCTTAACGACAAGGTTTGTATTTGCGGTAAAAAGGGCTGTCTTGTCAACGAAGTCGGCGGCTTTACCCTCGAGGAACAATTTATGGAGCGCATCACCCGGGGCGAAAAATCGCTTGTGACAGAAAAGGTTTCGATTGACGATATCCGTTACGACGATATTTTGAATGCAGCCATTGAAGGTGATGCCCTGTCTATTGACATGGTGCAGCAAATGGCCCTGCGCCTGGGCAAAGCCTTGGGAAATATTGTGAATCTTCTGAATCCTGAACTTATTATTATTGGCGGAAAGTTTGCCAAAGCCCGCGATATCCTTATCGACCCTGTTAAGACCGGTATGGCGAGTTCTGCACTGGTAAGTCCGCTTAAATATTGTGAAATTGATTTTTCGGAAATGGGAGACCTGGCTGGCATGAAAGGTGCCGGGGCCCTCGTTTTGGAGCATTTTGAGTTTATTAAATATTAAATGTTTTATGCAAATAACAATTGCATTAATTGTTATTAAAGCAAAACCCATTTACCTTAATATCAAATCTTCCACCACCTCTTTGCCAATGGCTTCGTTGATCATTTTAATGATCTTGGTTTTGCCGTACGAGAGTTCCTGGCGCAAGGCAGGGGAGCTGAGCTGAACGGTAAGCGTTTTGTTGCGAAGACTTATGCGCTGGGTGTATCGCGCAATCCCGGGCCCCATGATCTTTTCCCAGGTTTCCGCAATCTGTGTTTCGGTCACTTTCTCTTCCAGCCCGAAATTTTTCAGAAACTCCTTTATGACCTCACCTAAAGTTTGCTGATTTGATTTTCGCATAGTTAACGGGCGTTGCTAAGGTTTGAGACTTTGGTGATGTTGCCGGCTTCAACCAGGAAGATCCTGGTGTCGCCTTTTATCTTCCTGAAAAGGGTTTCAAGGCGTTCGATGTGGGTGTCGGTAACAAACACCTGGCCGAATGTTTCATCGCTTACCAAAGTCATAAGCTGTTCCACGCGGCTTTCATCAAGCTTGTCGAAAATGTCATCGAACAACAGAATAGGGCTGAAGCCTTTGATGTTTCGGGTAAATGTATATTGCGCCAGCTTCAGGGCGATCAGGAACGATTTCTGTTGGCCCTGGCTGCCATAGCGTTTTACCGGCACATCATGTATGAAAAAGGCCAAATCGTCTTTGTGAATGCCCACGGTGGAGTATTGAGCAATCAGGTCCTTGTCGCGGGCTTCGAGCATTTGCTTGCCAAAATCGCCTTCAACCAGGGTGCTCTGGTATTCGATGGTAACCTTTTCATTTCCACCCGACAAGGTTTTGTAATAATCATTGAATACAGGAAGGAATTCATCGAAGAACCGCTTACGCTCTTCGAAGATCATTTCTCCGTGCATAATCATCAGCTCATCATAAACCTCGAGGGAGGCTGCATCGAATCTGCGCCTTTCGGCGAACATTTTCAGCAAGGCATTTCGCTGCGCAAGGGCCTTGTTGTAACTAAGCAAGTGGTGCAGGTAATCGTGATTGTATTGCGAAATTACGCCATCAACGAATTTACGTCGCTCGTCGCTTCCGCCAAGTATTAATTGGGAATCACCAGGGCTTATCAATACCAGGGGGTAAAGGCCGATATGGTCAGAAAGCCGCTCGTATTCCTTTTTGTTGCGCTTGAATACCTTGCGCTGCTGCCGTTTCACCCCGCAATACAATTCATCTTCCTGCCCGTTTACCTTGTATTGTCCCTGTATCATGAACATATCTTGCCCGAACATGATATTCTGGGTGTCAATAGGGTTGGAAAAGCTCTTGCAAAATGAAAGGTAATAGATGGCTTCAAGCAGATTGGTTTTACCTGTTCCGTTGTTGCCTGCGAAGCAGTTGAATTTAGATGAGAATTCAAGAGAAATCTCCGGGTAGTTGCGAAAATTGAACAGTGAAACCTTAAGCAGGTGCATGAAACGGGCTTTTTGGCAAAGGTATAAAATTGCGGGCAAATAGTATCACCAATGGCAGCAGGTGTTTTGAAGGCTTGTTTAATATGCAGAAAAGGCTATAGGTCATTATTTTAATGATAAAAACCTGATTTTTCTTGCATTAAGTGAACCTTTTTGATGCAGTGTTGTTTTTTCCCAATAACAACCCAATCAATTAATGAAGCTAAGTAACTCAATTAAATGAATCACAAATGGACAATTTTCTAATCTACCTTGTTCCGCTGATCGGATTGGTCGCGCTGGTTTTTACTTTTTTCCGGACTTCCTGGATAAATAAACAGGATGCCGGAAATGACAAAATGAAAAAGATCGCAGCCTATATTTCCGACGGTGCAATGGCCTTTATAAAGGCCGAATACAAGATCCTGGCGATTTTTGTGGCGCTGATCACCGTGTTATTAATTTTTGTGGCCGACCCCGAGACTTCTTCTCCGCTGGTGGCCTTTTCTTTTTTATTGGGGGCCTCCAGTTCGGCCCTGGCCGGTTTTATCGGCATGCGCATTGCCACCAAGGCCAATGTGCGCACCGCCAACGCAGCCCGTACGAGCCTGAACCAAGCCCTTAAAGTAGCCTTCACAGGCGGAAGCGTTATGGGTTTGAGTGTTGTCGGCTTGGGAATGCTCGGACTGGGATTTCTGTTTATTCTTTACACCAATATTTTTGGTTATGAAACACCCTTTACTGTAAGCCGAATCCTTTCTATTATTACCGGCTTTTCTTTTGGTGCATCTACCATAGCGCTTTTTTCGCGGGTGGGTGGTGGCATTTTTACCAAAGCTGCCGATGTGGGCGCCGACCTTGTAGGTAAGGTAGAATCGGGCATTCCAGAAGACCACCCCATGAACCCCGCAACAGTTGCCGACAACGTAGGCGACAACGTGGGCGACGTGGCCGGTATGGGTGCCGACCTTTTTGAGTCATACGTAAGCTCTATTATTGCTGCCATGGTGCTCGGGGTTTCGTTGTTAACGGCCACTTACACCGATAATTTCAACGGTCTTTCGCCTGTGGTACTCCCCATGTTTCTGGCTGCTGCCGGGGTTATAGCCTCAATTATTGGCACCTTCTTCGTTAGGGTAAAAGAAGGCGGCAATCCGCAGAGTGCCCTCAACATCGGACAACTTTTGGCTGCTGTGGTTATGCTGGGTTTTTCCTACCTTATCATCACCAATATCCTTCCGGAGAAAATTGTATTTAACGACCTTCTTTATGGTGGCGCAGAGCGTACCATTACCTCTTTCAATATTTTCCTTTCTTCAATGATTGGTCTGGCAGCAGGATTGATTATCGGTTACTCAACCGAATATTTTACCGGATTGAATTATTTGCCCGTTCGAATCATTGCTTCCCAATCCACTTCGGGCAGTGCCACCAACATTATTTCGGGTTTGGGTATTGGTATGTTCAGCACCATTATTCCAATTCTAACCATTGCTGTCACTATTATGGTGGTGTTCAACCTTAGCGGTTTATATGGCATTGCTATTGCTGCGGTGGGTATGCTTTCAAACCTGGGTATTCAGCTTTCTGTTGATGCCTACGGGCCTATTTCTGACAATGCCGGTGGTATTGCCGAGATGTCGGAACTGCCACCCGATGTGCGCGAAAAAACCGACAAACTCGATGCCGTGGGTAATACCACTGCCGCCATTGGAAAAGGCTTTGCCATTGGATCGGCCGCCCTTACTGCACTGGCACTGTTCGGTGCTTATATGACAGCTGCCAATATTTCTTCCATTGATGTATCTCAGGCAGTAGTCATTTCCACACTGTTCGTTGGGGCTCTTTTGCCTTATGTATTCTCCGGTCTTACCATCAAAGCTGTGAGCGATGCTGCCATGGCCATGATCGAAGAAGTTCGCCGTCAATTTACCACCATCGAACCCTTAAAGAAGGCGCTGGCCGTAATGAAGAAAAACGACCACAAGCCCATGGCAGAATGGTCGGCCGAAGACATTAAGGTAATGAACGATGCCGAGGGAACACCCGACTATGCCCAGTGCGTTACCATCTCAACCCGTGCTGCCTTGCGGCAGATGATTCTTCCCGGTGTTATTGCGGTGAGCTTTCCGGTAATCACTGGTCTGTGGCTTGGCCCCGAAGCCCTTGGTGGCTTGCTTGTTGGTGTAACCGTTTCTGGCGTGCTGCTGGCCATTTTCCAGTCTAATGCTGGTGGCTCGTGGGACAATGCCAAAAAGCTTATCGAAAGCGGTTTTACACACAAAGGGGTAACTTACAAGAAAGGTTCGGAAGCCCATAAAGCTGCAGTAGTTGGCGACACAGTGGGTGATCCGCTGAAAGATACTTCAGGACCTTCGCTGAATATTCTGCTGAAACTGGTTTCCATTGTTGCCTTGGTATTGGCAGCTACCGTTTTTTAGAAACGAATTATTTATGATAAAAAAAGCGGCAGCCTTTCCAGTTTGCCGCTTTTTTTATGGAAACATATCCTCTGGTTGGCTTGCAAGAGTCATTGTTTTTTTGTAAATTTAAACCTTATATATTGTTTATCAGTATTTTATAAAGTTATTTACAGGGCATGATTCACTATGATTTTTTTGAATCGGATGCCGAAAAAGGAGGAAAGAGCCATGGAAAAAATTAAAATGCTGTTTGTTTTATTAACTGGCATGGTGCTGAGTTATGCTGTTTTTGGCGGGCAAAGCTTTTCCCCACCCGATACCCTAAACGTCAAAGAGCAGGAGGCACCCACGGACACAGTAGAATACGAGTTGCTGATTATTGATCCGGGATTTGATATGTGGTTTCAGCGGAATATGCGACCAGCCAGCTATTACAGTTTATCGTATCTCGAAAACTGGAACCGTCAGTTGGTGAACCAATGGAATATGATGATTGCCAGACCGGGCAGGCCGGGCTGTATGCCTTCCAATTACGTGCATTACGACCCGAATGAAAACTACGGACTGGAATTAAACCACAAACTTTTCTATTATTTCAAATACGTGCAGCAACGCTGCCGTATCTTCGACAGCTTTCCGCGCAGCTGGTAAAACCTGACTTAAGCTATCACACCGCTTCCCAGGCTTTCTTCCTGATTGTACCATGCAAAGAACTGCCCCGGTGCAATGGCCCGTTGGGGTTCATCAAAAATAACGTACAGCCCTTTCTCGCGCATCACCAGGGTGGCCATGGTGAGTGGTTGCCGGTAGCGTATACGCGATTGGTAGCGGCCGCTTTGACCAGGCTGCAGCCTGAGGTCTTCGCGGATCCAGTGCACGTCTCTGGTGGCCACAAATAATCCGTAGTTCAGCAGTCCGGGATGGTCTTCGCCAAGGCCGGTAAAAATCAAATTGGCAGCGGTGTCTGTAGCCAGCACAAACATAGGTTTTTCCATACCGCCTACATTCAGGCCCTTGCGCTGCCCAACAGTATAGTAGTGGGCGCCGTTGTGCTCACCCACTTTTTTGGCAATTTCGGGGCTTAACCGGGGAGCCGCAACAACTTCTTCCAGCCAGCTTTCATCTATGGTATCCCAGGTTTTTCCTGCAGGCAAAACGGGTTTTTCAAGCTTGCGAAAATCTTCGGGAATAAGATAAATGTCTCCTTGCTTGGGTTTAAGCTGTTGCTGAAGGAATTCGGGCAGGCGCACCTTACCAATAAAGCAAAGCCCCTGGCTGTCTCTTTTCTCAGCGGTAACCAGCCCTTGTCGGCGGGCAATATCGCGCACTTCGGGTTTCTGTAAATGTCCGATGGGGAAGAGGGCTTTGGCCAGCTGCTCCTGGTTGAGTTGACAAAGAAAATAGCTCTGATCTTTGTTTTTGTCGGCTCCGGCAAGCAGACGGTATATGGTCTGGCCGTCTTTTTCAAAACTATCTTTCTGGCAATAGTGTCCGGTGGCTACCATGTCGGCGCCCAGCTTTTCGGCCGCTTTCAGAAAAAGGTCGAACTTCACTTCGCGGTTGCAAAGCACATCGGGATTGGGTGTGCGCCCGGCCTGGTATTCGGCAAACATATAATCGACAATGCGTTTGCGGTATTCTTCACTGAAATCGAGCGTATAAAATGGGATGCCCAGCTTTTCTGCCACCATCAGGGCATCAGTGCTGTCTTCTACCCACGGACATTCTTTGGAAATGAGCACCGACTCGTCGTGCCAGTTGCGCATAAACACACCGATCACATCATAGCCTTGCTCCTTTAACAAATAAGCGGCCGCCGAGCTGTCAACACCGCCCGACAAGCCAACCACAACTTTTATTCCTGGTTTTGCCATTGTAATTAAATCTGCCAGAGATAACCCTTTCGGGCAAATAAAAGTCTCATGGCTTATTGGGTGCAAAGTTACGTATTCCTGACGAACTGGCGGGTTGTTACCTATATGCTAGAATTTTCCGCTGAAGCGCAAACTGAAATGCCGCTGGGGCTGAATGTCGCCCGGACGGCCCATATATTCGGCATTGGTAAGGTTTTTTATCGCAAGCGAGATGGCGTAATTCGCAGAAATACGGTATCCCAGGCTAAGGTCCGCCAGAAAATGTCCGCGGTTATTATCCAGCCAGTAATCGTAAAAGCCGGGCAGGATGGCTTCTCGCGTTAATTCGTTCACAAACACATCGTCGATGTTGAGTATGCGCGAACGGGCAAAAAGGTGGAGGCCAAGTTCGTACCTGTGGAGGCTGGTCGAAAGGCTTAGCTTGGCCGAGTGCTTGCGCCGGTATTTCAGTAAAGTGCCGGTATCTTTCAGGGTGTATGGATTGAATTCTGTTGGATACATGAATACATAGCCGCCATTAATGCTATAGTTAAACCGGCCCAGCCTGGTGTTGAGCATAAACTCCAGCTCCATACCATATACCCTTGAGTTTTCGGTATTATTTGCCTGAAAACCCAGACCAAACTCGCCGGAGTATGGGTCGGGATACAAGCCAAACAGAAACTCAATCATGTCTTTATTCCTGGTATAAAACAGGGCCAGGTCAACCAAGCCATCCAGTTTTTCAGTCAGAATGCCTTGCTTAAGGCCCAGTTCGGCATTCCAGCCCGACTCTGGATTCAGGGTTGGATTAGGAAAAATCCGAACTGCTCCCAGCGTGGTGGCAGCAAATTTTTCGGCAATGGAAGGGTAGCGGTAGCCCTGCCCAAAGGAGCCCCGCAAAAAAGTAAGTTCGGTTAAACGATAATTTATGCCGGCCCTGAAAAGGGGCACCAACTTGTCGCTCAGGCCATTCAGGCTGTTGAATTCAAGCCGCAGTCCACCCACCAGTTTCAGTCGCTCAGTGGGGCTAAAATCCGACTGGACGTAAGCCGCCAGGTTGAGTGACTCGTGATCGCCGTAAAAGTTGGAGCGGATCGTGTTGCTTTGCTGTACCAGTCCTGCATTAAGGTTTACCAACGGACTGATGTTGTACCAGACCTGGTATTCGGCAAAAAGTGACTGCGCCTGGCTGTCGATCTGGTTGCCACTGGGGAAGCGGTTATTCAGAAACTGGTATCGCATGCGCACATCGTGCGAGAAATGCCCGCTTCTTTTAAAGCTAATTGTGGGGTCGAGTACAAGAATCGTTGCATTGAGCCGGGTGGCAGTGCTGGTATCGTGCACCAGGGCACCTGTTTCAGCATTTTCCCAAAGCACAAAATCGGTTTTGTCGTTCATCAGAAAGTTGGCCTGAAGCCCGTAAGTTAGGCCTTCCATTTTCTGATTGTGGTGTTTGACCATAAGATTCATTCGTCCGGAGGTCTCGTCGTTGCGCTTGCGATATCCGGGATCGCTCTGAAAAAATGCTCCGGCGCCGAAATCCGTATCCCCGTATTTTTTCAGGTGAGAAAAGGAATAATTGCTGAGAATGCGGGGGCTGTCCCACCACACCCAGTTTTGTTGTCTGGGTTTGTCAAATATTCCCGCTTCCGCGAAAAAGGAAGTGCTTCCGCGGCTGCTTGCTTCGGCGGTACGAAAGTTAATAATACCATTAAGTGCTGACGAGCCATATAAAACCGAGGAAGCACCTTTGATAATTTCAATCTGGGAAAGGTTTTCGAGGGGCAGTGCCGACCATCGTATGCTGCCCACATCGGGCGATACCATAGGCAGGCCGTCCACCAGTGCCATCACCCTGCTTCCTGCACCATAAGCAAAGCCGCTGCCTCCCCGCATGGAGGCCTGTCCGTCGAGCACTTCAATGCCGGGCTGCTTGTTGAGGAGTTCGGTGGGATCGGTAATGTGCTCGCTTTGCAGGGCTTTGGGCTTAATAATACTTACGGAAACCGTCGATTCAGCTACCCGCTGCTCCACCCGTCCGGCGCTAACGATTACCTGTTCCATTTCGGTAAGCTCGGGCTCAAGGGCAAAGTTGAGTGTCAATAGTTCTCCTGCACGAAGGTTTAGCGGCCGTGAAATACTGCTGTAACCAACGTATTGAATGCTGAGGGTATAGTTTCCCGCAGCCATTACAATGCTGAAGTTTCCTTCCTGGTCGCTTACCGTGCCACGGTCGCGGGTCAACAAAATGGTAGCTCCCGGAAGGACCTCGCCGGTTTGCCGGTCAGTAATACGGCCATTAAGAGTGGCAGTGGACTGGGCAAAAGCAATACCCGCCCAAAACAGCAGAAATAAAGCAGTAAGACTTCGGGACATTACTTTGCCTTAAAGGTCATTCGGATTAAAAGGCTTTGTCCGGGATTTAACGGATCGGGAAAAGCAGTGCTGATTTTTAGGTCTGTTTTGGTAAGTTCCTCAATCAAGGCCGTAAGCGGCAGCGGTAGTTCCTCAGTAGTTATAACCAGCTGGGTTTCGTTTTGCGAAAAACGCCAGGTGCCCTGGTAATTACCAAAAGTTCCGGTGCCGTCGGTATTGAATTTTGCATCGCCCATAAAATCCACCAGCATGCCGTCGGGGCCACTGGCGTCCTGCCCGTTTACCAGCAGGCTGTCAGAGGTCCAAACGTGGGCAGTGAGCAAAGTAAAGGGAGTGTCTTCATCCTCCTTATCGCAACCAAAAGAAAGGATTAATACTGCCGAAAGAAAAAGCAGAACAAATTTTTTCATGGCGTTATTTTTTGTGAACGAATGTGTAAAGTAAAGTTAGAAGAATTTTTTAAAAAGAATGCGCTAAAATTAATACCCGAATAGTATCCGGCTTTATTAATGCATTCTGCTTTCCCACCTGAGGCCTTGCATGTCTTCCCAGGGCTGTCTTATTTCCGGCTGGACAACCGGATCTGTTTTGGTTATGCCTGAAAGAATATAGGCCAGGGCAATTTGCAAAGAGCCTTCCTCCGGATCTCCAAAATCACGCGTCAGATCGTCAGGTGCAGGCACATCAACCGGGATGCCGTCAAAATAATCGCCTTCATCATTCGCATTTTTTGTTTTGAAAGTGATCGGGGCGAAAGCATATTTGTCGTCATAATTAAAAATATTCGAACCCATAGGCTTACCATAGGTGGTATTGCCCACAATAACCACATCAATAAAAGGTCTCAGCCCATTTATCATTAACTCGCTGGCAGAGGCACTGCCACGAGTGCAAATTGTAATTAGACGGCTCAGACTTAGGCTGTTTTCTAAACTTTCCAGCTCAATCGTGGTGTTGCGTTCTTCTGCTTTATTCGCATTGTATTCGAATTTTACAAAAGGAAGGCCTGATAGCGCAGGGCCTGCAATCATGCTGGCCAGTTGGGTGGCAATGGATACCAAACCACCCCCATTGTAGCGCATATCAAGAATGAGTTCTTGTATGCCCGCTGCTGAAAAATCAGCAAAAACGGCATTGAGTTCGGCTTCAGTGGGTTCTCTGAAACTTTGAAGAACCAGATAACCAATTTTCAGCCCTTCGTAATCAAAAACGTTATGATGCAATACGGTATTTGCAAAAATTTCCTTTTTCTCCAGGGTCAAAACTACCTGGGTGCTTTGGGGCGTTATAAAGGTAAAAGTGTTTTTAACCCCTATTTCATTGGCTCCCAGCATTTGTGAGATATTCATGCCGGGGCTCACAGCCAGCCCATTAATTTTATCAATGATCCAGCTTCGGCGCACCCCCTGCTGATACATTTCTGTGGTATTATGAATAAACCCTACACGAAGTTTTCCAGATGAATCCCATGCAGAACCAAAGCCATAACCAATGAGCCGCGACTGCTGGTAATAAGCAAGGAACTCATCCCAATCGGCTATTAAGCTCCATCTGTCAAGCGGTTTGTTGCGAACAGCTTCAAGAACTTCATAAACAGAACCATAGTTTGCTGGGTTTATCACCGGTATAGTATTGTTCCAGTAATACCAATCCTGCATAAATTCATAAAAGTCTTTGTTTTCAACAACGATTTCCTGATCGGACTGATCGTCTTTTTTACAACCGAAATTGATCAGAAGCAGAAAAGCAAAAATAAGGAAGATATATTTTTTCATAGGGACAAATGGCTGCTAGTAATGATTGCTAAATTAGTAAATAAACAAACGATACTTTTTTTTGTTTCGGACACGATAAAAACAAGAAAAGCGGCCCGGAGGCCGCTTTTCAAAACCAATCACAACACTAACCAAAACAATTAGTTTTGCTTTGCCCACCACAGCGGGGTAAGTACGGCATCAGGACCGCCCAGGAAGCCAACTGCCTGTTCATAGCCAGCGGGGTTGCTGTTTTGCAGGGTGGAGGGATAGGGCACACGCTGCGGGAAAAAGGCTGAACGGCTTTCCATATAATTTGACTGAGTCAAAGCCGGCATGGTCGAAATGGGCAACTCAACCGAGGGGTTCTCAAAGAAAGGAAGCCCCAGGCGACGGTGATCACTCCATGCTTCCAGTGGCAGCCATGGCAATTGTGAGAGATACTTTTGGGTAATGATCTTGGTGAGCAGATCATTTTTGGTTGCTCCGTTATTGTGTAAGTGATTTACCGGGTAGGTGAAGGTCCAGGTACCGCTTTCCCCAGTATAACCGTCAACATAGTTCATGGTAACCGTGGCAGGAGGTTCGGCAATGTGTTCCCACTTCACGGAGGTGCCAGCCCGGTTATAGCTTTCAGACTGCAAATAATCTGACAGGTATTCTGTTACTCCAAAGTAAGCAAAGCTGGCGGCAACTCCTTCTTCATAGGCAGTTTTACCGTCCATTGGCGTTGTCCAGCCTCTTACTGCAGCCTCAGCCACAAGGAAATAAGTTTCCCAGGGGCCAAAGAAAACACGGCTGCTGGTGCTGTTGCGATACCTGTGCGCCAGGCGGGGATTGGTGCCTACATAAAAAGAGAAATTGTTTTTGGCTGATTTAACACCCCAGGCACCTAAACAGGCCGCGTTCCATGTACCGGCACCGTTGAGGGTGGTTAATACATTGCTGTCGTCATCGACCAAAGTTCGGGAAGTATTAAATGCGTCCTGTGTCCAGGAAGGATAATGGTTGAAATCGGCGTTATCGAACCAGCCAGGAATAATAAAGGCTTTATAAGCCCTGGGGTCCATAATCGGATACAAACCATCAAAAATGAAACCAGCAGTGGGGTCATTGGTGTAAGTGCCCATGTGTTGCTCGAACCGTAAACCCATATAATCGGCTGGCTTAATATTTTCATGGAAAACTTCAGGCACCTGTTCTTGTGTGGGTATGCCACCTAAACCAATGTAGAGATTGTTGAGGGTGGCTGAAAGTGGTTGCGAGTTCCATTCGCGCGTCATAACCCCGGTAAGGTCATCCCAGCCTGGTTTCTCATCAACCGAAAACATGTCGGTTGCATGGGTGATGATCGGTCCGGCAGCTGCAGCTTCAAACTCAGTCTTGGCTTTGGCCGGATCAGCTTCTGAGAGCCTCATAGCCAATCGCATGCGCATGGAGTTTCCATATTTTACCCATTTCAGGTAGTCAAAACCATAGGCCTTGTCAAATTTAGCCAGATCGGCCGGGTTTTGTACATTTACATCGATTTTTGACACAGCATCAGCCAATTCTGCAAGCATGAAATAATATACGGTTTGAACATCCTTAAACTCAGGATTAATCCCCTGGAAGCCATCAATGGGCATGGGGCCGTAGTTGTCAGTAAACTCACTCATCAGATAAACACGCCAGATACGTGCTATTTGAAGCAGGTTGTTGGTGTATGAAAATACCACCCCGGCTTCAATCTTTTCTTCAGCCACGCTAACGGCAAGATTGGCCGTTTTTAACCAGCCAGAAAGAAAGCTGTAGTTGTCGATGCTCCAGCCGTCATTATAACTGCCAGTGGCAATAACACCATTTAGTCTATGCTGGCGGGCACCGGTTTTCCAGTAAAGGATAAATTGGCGTTCGGCCACGTGGGGATTCATTTGAGCTCCGGTGATTGAATTGTTGAGGAAGTACTCAACCTGCACCTGCTCGAAGTTGGCAGCTTTGGGGTCGGTGTTTACATCGAAGAAATCCTCGCCGCACGACACAAACAAAAGGCTGCCCGTTATTAGAATAAAAGCTGTTTTGATTATATTTTTCATTTTTCCCGGTTTTTAGAATGAAACATTTAAGTTAAACAGGAAGATCCTAGAGGTAGGAGGCGCCGAATTTTCAAAGCCAATGGCATTGGTTCTTGTGGCGTAAACTGACTCAGGATCAAGACCGTTCAAATGGCTCTTAATCAGCCAAACGTTATTTACAGAAACCCCGGCATTAACCCCCTGGATAGGCATTCCAGCAAACCACTTACGGGGAAGATTATAATTCAGGTTAATATTCCTGAGCCGGATGCTGGTGGCATCATACACATTGGCTTCATTGATACCCAGGTTACTGCCACTCCAGCCAATGGTGTTCCAATATTCCTGGGCGCTAATGGCGGTGGTATTTGCCCGGTAGGTTCCGTCGCCATTGGCTATGACACCCTGAACGAGAACGTCCTCCCGTTTTCCATCAGGCGCCGTAACTGCGGCAACACCCAGCCGTTGCAAATAGGTGTTGGTGGCTGAGAATATTTCCCCGCCCAAGCGGCCATCGATGGTAAAACCAAAGGTTAAACCTTTATAAGAAAAATTGTTGGTGAAGCCCAGCAAGCCAGTGGGGTTTTGGTTACCCAAATAATGACGCTCGGTGGTGGCAACTGGATACCCAAGTTCGGAAAGTAGCAGTTCTCCGTAATGGGGGCTGTCTTCGTCTGTTACCCGACGGAAGGCAGAACCGAAAATGTCACCGTATCCACCGCCTACCACTGCTTCAATTCTCAAATGGTCGTATCCGCCAAGGAAATATTTCTCAATGTCTTCATACAAATCAATAATGGTGTTTTCATTTCTGGAGAAGTTAATCTGGGTGTTCCAGTTTAAACCATTGGGGTTTTGAAGAATGCGGCCATGAACCATAAGTTCAATTCCCTGGTTCTGGATATCACCGGCATTAATTTTCCTGAATTCAAACCCGCTCAAGGGGTCCATTGGAAGGTTGATAAGTTGGTTGGTTGAGTTTTGACGGTACCAGGTAAAGTCAATGCCTAAACGGTTCTCGAAGAAGCGGAGATCAGCACCAAACTCCCTTGAGGTGATCAACTCACTTCTCACGTTGGGGTCGAAAAGAATGTTACCAACATTGGCGGTGGTATTGCCCAAAGGATCGCTTCCAATACCATAGGTATTAAAAAGTTGATAAGGCTCCAGGGAGTTACCCACCTGAGCAAAGGAGGCGCGAATCTTACCGAAAGTAAACCAGCGTGGCAGTAAAACGTCCATGCTTTCGAGCATTTCAGAGAACACCAGGGTGGAGTTTACTGATGGGTAGAAGTAAGAACGGTTTTCAATATTCAGGGTTGAAGACCAGTCATTTCGCATGGTAGCGTCGAGGAAGAAGTAGCCTGCCCAGTTAAACTGCACTAAGGCAAAAACAGAAGCAATCCTTTTCTGGCTCATTCCCTCCCAAACGGAAGGATTGGAAATACCATTGTTTATGGCAAAAAGGTTGGGCACTTCCAGTGGACCAGAGTTAGCGCTGATATAGGATTTTTCCTGCATCATGATGTTTGTACCAATGGTGCCTGATACACCGAGCCTGTCAATAAGGTTGTCTTTCCCCCCAGACAGCATCGTGGAAAAGTTATGTTCGAAAAATGTTTCTTTCCCCAAAGTGTATCGGCCAGCCGGGGTGTGGCGACCACCTGCAAAAAGCTTCGACTCATAATTGGTAGTGTAAAGGTCGGATCCGGCTGAAACTTCTGCATTTAACCAATCAGTAAAGGCATACTTAACAGATCCCTGTAAAAGGAAACGGTCGCGAATGTCAGAGTTCAGGTCGTACTGGGCTCCCCAATAGGGGTTTATGTCATTGGCACTATTGTACCATACCATTTGACCCAACTCATTTACCGGCGGGTCGAATTTGCGCACGTCAATGGTACGTGGCAATACGTGCATGGTATAATAAGTGTTGGAATAGTTAAAACCAAGAATGGGACGGTTTTTTGCATTGGAATTGATATACTGAACCTTGGCATCGATGGTCCACTTGTCTTCTGCACCAAAGTTAGCAACGGCACGAGTGAGCAAATTGGTTCGGGTCAATTCTGTGCCCGGGATAACACTTTGATCGTTGCGGCGTGTAAAAGAGGTGTAAACCGAAGCTTTGTCATACTGTTGCTGGAAAGAGAGGGAATAATTTTGTGCAATGCCTGGCTCAAAAAAGTTACCAACGTTATCATAAGCTGTCATGGGAACCATTTGGCCGGTCCAGTCTTCCACCATTTGACCAGTAATGGCCGGGCCCCAGCTCAGGTTAGACAGCGGGTCGAAAATCCCGTTGCTACCTTGCCCAAAACTATTTTGTAACTCTGGGTGGGTAAAAACAGACTCAACGCCCAGGGAAGCAGAAAAAGTGATACCAAGACCTGGTTTTTTCTGGCCCGTTTTGGTAGTAATTAAAATTACACCATTACCAGCCCTTGACCCGTAAAGGGCGGCAGCAGAGGCCCCTTTCAGGACCGAAATGCTTTCTATATCCTCCGGGTTAAGGTCAGACATACCGTTACCCAAGTCAAGGGAGGGTTGCCAGTAGTCATTGTTATCGGCTCCCGTGAAGTTATTCATCGGAATACCATCCACAACAATCAGAGGCTGGTTGTCGCCCGTTAGTGAGCTAAAACCCCTCAGTACGATTTTTGAAGAACCTGCAGGACCAGTGCTGGAACGAACTACTTCCAGGCCTGAAACCTTACCGGTAAGCGCGTTGGCAAGATTGGCTTCACCGGTCTGAACCAGTGCATCACCGCTTACTTCCTGCATGGCATAACCCAGCGATTTCTTCTCGCGGACAATACCAAGGGCAGTTACCACAAACTCATCAAGCATGGTTTCTGTAGGAGCCAGGGCCACGTTTAAGGTGCCAGCCTGCTGAATAACCACTTCTTTGGTTATCATGCCAATGTAGGAAAATACCAGGGTTGCTCCCTGCGGTACCCGGATGGAATATTCCCCGTCGATGCCTGTGGTGGCACCTGTCTGGGTGCCTTTTACTACTACACTGACACCCGGAAGGGTCGTTCCATCAACCTCATTGGTAACCGTACCTGTAACCAGCAGGGTCTGACCAAACGCAACGCTGACCAGAAGCCCCATGGTCAAAACAAAAGAAACAATTTTTTTTCTCATGACAGATTTTGTTTTGTTGGGAATTGGATTAATGAAATTGAATGAAAAAGAAAAAAATTGAAATTTGGTTGGTAAATGGTTTTAGATTTTGCCCTAACGACCCTGGGTCTTTTTTGCCAAAAGCCATTAATGACAATTCGCAAATGTATAAAAAAACTAAAACGATTTAGAATATTAGGAAAAAATTTTTAACAAAAATTTAACATTAATGAAATAGCTAAGATTAATGAAGAAAATCTGTCGGTTTGAATTTAACCACCACCGGCCAATGGTCTGAAATGTAAAGGTTACCGGGTTTTATTCTGTCAATAGATGAACTGATTACCTGAAAATGCGGGCTGACGAAAATGAAATCGATAAATGGTTGTATTTCAACGTGTCCAAAACCGTTGTAGGTTCCTTGCTGCAAAAGTGCATAGGTCGGTTCGGATTCAGTTGCGTTGGTTAGCTGGTTTTCTTTCAGAAACAGTTCGGCAAGCCGCTGATAGGTTTCGCTTTCAATATCGAGGTTAAAATCGCCGGTTACGATCAGGGCATTGCTTCCCGCGATTTGATGCATTCTTTCCGACATGATTTGGGCGCTGAGCCAGCGGGCTTCATCGCTTACGTGGCTGTAATGGGTGTTAAAGACAAAAAGTTCCCTGCCGGTTTTCTTAATATGCAAATGCGCCCAGGTTGCAATGCGGGGCAGCACGGCTCCTGGACCAATGCTTCCTGGCACATCTGGTGTTTTTGAAAGCCAGAATTGGCCCTGGCCCAAAAGATCAAAAACTTCTTCCTTGAAAAAAATGGGGGAGTATTCACCTCCTTCAAGACCATCATCACGGCCTGTGCCCACCCGTACATAAGCAGGCATCATGGTTTCAATATCTTTTACCTGGTGGTGCAAAGCTTCCTGGAAACCCACAATATCGGGCGCTGTCTCCCGAAGGTAATCCTCAACCAGTCCGATACGGTTTGGCCAGGCATTGAGGCCATCAGCCGGATTGTCGTACCTGATATTGAACGACATGACGCTCAGCTCTGTTTCTTTTTGACTGCAAGCCAAAAGGGCCGGCAATAAGAAGGTTAATATCAGGAGTTTTGGAGATATTTTCATAATCTGTTTATTTGATCAAAATTCTTTGATTACCTTAAAATGGTCTTCGGTTAAGTGGTTGAATGCGAAAAGGCTGACTCCTGCAGCGCCTGCTTTTTTCGAAATCTCCATTGCGTGCTGAAGTTTTGCCGGATCAAGCGAAGGAATGAAAAGCCCGGAATAAACCGGCTGCTTAACCTCCAGTTCGGCAATTTGCTTTTCAAGGTGCTGGCCTATCCATTCAAGGTCGACATTGTAAAAATTATGATACAACATGGGAAAGTAAGCATCCAGCTTCCACTTGCGCCATTCCTGCCTTACCGCTTCCCAGTTGGGAAACACAGCAGCGGTAATAGGTACGTTTTTGCGGTGTGCTTCGGGCACAAGGTGCTCGTTGACAAGACGTGTAATGGAATCCTGCCTGAACTGCCGCCATGCTAAATTGGCTGAGGGGTCTTCAAGGTCTTTGAGGGGGTCAATGCCGCTCTGTTCCTTAAAAAGACTCCGGCAAGTTTCGCAATAACAATAATCATATTCGGGATATTCGCGATCCTGCACAATGTTGTAAACTGGTTGAAGCGCTTCTGCAATGATCACATCGGGCAGGCGCACATAATCAAGGTGGACGCCCGAAACCCCGTTTATGCTGGCAAGTTCCCTCACATTGGCACTGACAAAATCAATCACGCCGGGGTTGTTTGGGCACATAAAGCGGTAATAGCCAACATAGGCAGGGTGGCTGTGGGAAGGTTGCCCGAGGCCATTTACGGCATACCAGTCGGGATGGTTTTCAATAAAATAGGGGTTATTGTTTGGCATAGTCCACATCCAGGCATGCACTTCAATGCCGGCTTTCTTACCTAAATCGATTAACCTTTCAAGCAGCGGCTCCTCAAGTGGAAGGTGATCCGATTCAAACCAGGCTTTATGGCTGCTGTAAATCTGCACAAACAATCCATCAATGCCATTGGTTTTCATGGTTTCAAGCTGCATTAACCACTCATCATCGCTCAGTCCTGGCCTGGGCGTAAGCCATACCCAGTTTTTCCAGCCGGACTGGTTGCCAGGCAAGCCGCAGGCATACCCCAGATATTGAAATGCAGAAATTCCCAGTCCCAGGATCCCAGCTTTTTTTATAAAATTGCGCCGATTCATTTTCGTGTTTTAATTTACTACTGGTTTTTCAATAGGCTCATTGCTTTTTACCACCACATAGGTTGAGATGGCGTAATAGGCATGCTTGTTATCAGCACTTGTCAAAAAGTTATTTGTCCAGGGGTGGAAGCGGTATTCAAAGGCAAAAGAGTTTCCTGCAAAAGGATTTGACAGCTTATTGTTTCTTACAGGTGCTTCCATGCCTGGGCACCAGCCGGCACGGTCCGGAGCCCAGTTTCCGTTTTGAGGCTGCACAGGGTTTTCGCCACAACCAATAGGACCCATCTCGTGGGCGAATGTTATTTGAGAGTTGATCAGCACATCGTGGGTACGGAAGCACCATTCGGCACAGGGCCTGCCGTCAGGATCAACCGGGGTGGCATGCCCCCAGCCGGTTATGATGGTGCGCAAGCTTGTTTCAGCCGCATTGGCCGGGATGCTTATGTTTTTTTGCAGAACAAAATCATGTGCTTCGCCGTAAGGCACACCACCCAAAGACCATGAAGCATAGTCAAGAACCTCTTCAACGGCATAATACTTGTAATCGGGCGTTCCTTCGGTTAACTCAAAATCAATAGATACCAGCCAGCCATCACTACCCCATACTTCGACAAACGACTTAAGTTTAACCTGACCCGTAAGTAAAGATTTGAAGTCAGTAACGTCAACCATAAAGCCTCTGCCTCTTGCGGCATTGTCCACTCCATAAGGCGTTATGTACCTTGCAATCTCTATCCATTTTTCGGTTTCGGGGTGCTGCAAGCGCACGTTGGCAAACATATCCCAGGCATTGCATCCGCCTTCTGGGCAACGCAGCCTAATAAACATTCTTGCTTGCTCCACTTTCGTGGGATCAACGGGAAACTCAAATACCTCTTCGGCGGTTTGAGAGTGGCCGCTGCCAAAGGCATGCCGCGCACTTGCAAAAGTTGTAATGGTATGCACTACCGGTTTTTCATCAATTGGGTCTTTATCGCCACACGAAGCAAAGACTATTATAATGGAAACGAACAAAGGCAATAATTTTTTTTGCATAATTTTTTTTAATTTTATTTAGTAACTCCAAATCTTAATTCCCGCCGTTTATCAAACGCGCTTGAAACTTGTAAACGAAAAACCTCCCCCCAACCCCCTCTAAAGCCTGCCTGCCGGCAGGCAGGGGGGAGTCTGAACCCGAACCTTGAACCTTAAACCTTAAACCTTGACTGCCGTCAGGCAGGCTTGAACTATAAACTTTAAACCAGAAACTTTAATAAAACATCGCCCTTTCATGAAAAGGGTCATTGGTTTTCCAAAGGCGGCCATCTTCGCTAATGTGCCAGGTTGACTTGCCGTCAGGGTCGGACGCCGAGAGCCTGAACCGGGTGCGGGCCACATCAAAATCGAAGGATATATGCGTGAAAAGCTCAGGTTTATTGGGTTCAAGTTCGTCAAAACTTTTTGCGTATCTATGGTTTTTCCAAAAATACTGGTGCTGAAGGTAATACAGTTCACGCAAGGCAAACTTAACGTTCTCTTCAGGCTTAAAGTTAAATTCTTCGGTTTGGTTACCGCTAATATTGCCGGAAAACTGAACGTAACCCCAGAATTCGGGGCGGTGCATATCAATAACATACTGCGGCGACCATACCCAGTTGTATTCAGGGAAAGGCGCAGCGGTTTCAGGGTTTATGCGCTTGCGGTATTGTCCGTCTTCCACCTCGAGCTGCCATTGCACCCTCGAAAAGTTGACTCGCCACTGCTCTCCCGGCAGGGGAGGACGTTTTCCTGGGGCGGCTTCGGCCAGCACTTTCCATGGGAAGGCCATTTCAACCACCCAGAGGGTGTCGGTATCTGAAGGGTCGTTGAGGGTTCCCTGGAGCTGTATGCCGAATTTAAAACCGGCCACATCCCAGGCGCTGATGGGGATGCCGCCGTTGCGGTAAGGTTTGGTGAGCATCAGGTCCCAGAGGGTGCCCAGGGCATTGATCTCCAGCTCGTAATAGTTATGGGTATCGCCGCTGGGGTCAATAAACACCTCAAAATTGTTTTCATGAAATATGATGGATTCCCTTTCGGTGAAGGTGGCCCAGAGGTGGGGCTCTTCAAGCTTTGCGGCTATGTAAAAATAGGTGTCGTCCCACAGCATTTTCACTTTCGTGGAAAAATGCGGTAATGGCATGTCCTGACCTTCAATATCTTGAAATTCTTCAGTCCAGGGCGCATGTTGCCAGCAGGGTTCATCCAGTTTTCCGTCAAGGATTATCGGGCCAGCAGCCCGGTAAGCCACATAGGTTTTCGGGAAGGCCTCAAAAAGCTTTGCCTGGGCATTTCCTTTCCCCGAAAGGGAAAAAAGAAAGAACAAAACCAAGGCTAAATTTTTCGTGTGATTGGCTGCCATTTTTTTTAGTTTAAACGAAATTCACCATTTTCCACACTCCAGTCGTTGCCAAAGAAACCGCTGGCCCTGATGCCTTCAATGCCATCGCGCAGCCAGTTCACATCGAAGATCAGCAGGTCGGGGAATCCGGTGATGCCCGAGAAGTAATCGTTTGGAGCCAGCGACCGCATGCCTTCCATGCCGGTGCCCGCCACCACCCCTACGCTGGCAAAGTCGCTGTCGGGGCGCGGGTAGATAAAAAAGGTGCCGAGGTTGTCTCCGTTAATGGTATAGTCGCCCAAATCGATTCTGCCGTTCTCCACCCTTACTGGGGCGTCCTTCAGCAGCAGATCCCAGGCCTTGTGGTTGCTGGCACTTCCGTATAGAATCACATTGCGATCGGCAAATCTTTCAATGGAAAATTCAGTGTCGGCTATAATGTCAATCGATCCATTGCCACGGTAAAGGAAAGTTTCGGCATCGAAACGGGCCTTGTTTTTATACCATTCGTTCTCTTCGGCAGTTCCTCCGGTGGCGTAAACGAAAACCATACTATTGGTGAAGGCCAGTTTAAAGCCGCCGTAGCGGGCCGGATGTTTCTCGGCAGCCATGGGCCCAGGAATGGTTTGCCAGGTATGGTCAATTAATTTCAGCGTCAGGTCTTTTCCAATTTCAGCTCTGAATTCCTGTCCGTTAACAATGATTACTGGTTGTGTGTCAAAATTCATTTTCGAAAGCAGCAAAGTAATAGACGCCACGTTATCGAGTTTTCCGGAGATAGTGTCGTTGTGCCTTTTGAGGTCAACAGTACTCACTTCGTAATGCCTGATTTGCTGGTTGACCTGCACCCAGTAATTTGTGGCTGAAACACCCGGCGAAGCCGTGCGAAACTCGATATGCTTCATCTCATTGGTGGCCGGAATGGTATTGTGTTTCATAAAATCAAACAGCGGGGGCCAGTCCATGGCATGGTCGCCATCCCAGTGCGTGGCACCGGGCTGCTCGCGATAAATAATGTTATTGTGAAACTTGCTGAGTCTTTCGCGCATCATGCGTGCCTGCTCCACCGATACGACCATGTCGGCATCGCCATGCAGCACATAAATCCCCGATTGCAGGTAGTTGCGCTCCAGGTTCAGGGTGCGGCCGGGCATGGCACCGCGATAAATCATCTGGTAATGGGGATTGCTGAAAAGCAATGTGTCGGAACCGCTTCGGCGATAGCCAATAATGTCGGCATATCCGGCGGCCGGACCAATGACGGCAAACTGATCGGGGTAGGTTGCGCCCAGGAACCAGCTTCCGTGCCCGCCCATGGAGTGGCCTGTAAGATAGGTTTTTGCAGGGTCGGTTGGGTAAATTCTCTTTGCGTCAGACATTACTTCAAGGGCGTCCATGCGACCCCATTCCTCCCAGTTGAAGCCAAAGGGCCTTCGGTTGGTGGGAGCCACGATGTGGGCCCAGTCTTTTTGCTTGTAGGCACGCGTCTGGTTGCGGGCTTCAACAGATGCTCCGTGGGTTGACAGGATAAAAGCCTGACCAGGACGGTTGGAGGTGGAGGGTGCCACACTATAGTATTGTACGCTGCCATCGATATTGCTCACAAAAGTGCGTTCGTGATGGCGGCTGGCATCCTGCTGATTCAAGGCAATTTCGGTGCGGTGCACTTCCTGTCCGGCCTGGTCGCGCAAAACCAGCGTGGCATTTACCTGCTCTGCACGGGTATTGCGCCTGGGTGCAGGTACCTGGAACTTTACCTTGCGGGTAGCCATGGCAATAATGGGGTCCATTTGTGTGGTGGCCGTTTCGCCCGATGGCAGTCTGCAGGTTATGCTGTATCCTTCAATGCCTTCCTGCCCGCTGTTTACCACCCTGATAGCGCCCCACTTGTTGTCGCGTTCGCCCCGGATCAGGGCAGGCAGGGTCATGTCGCGATTTGAAAACTGCACTTCCTGATGTGGAAGCACGATTTTGGCAGTTACCCTGCCAAAGCGTCCGTGTGAAAAAAGAAACTGATTCAGGCCTTTTTTTAGGGTAAAGGGTATAAGGGTATATCCAAAATCGTAATGGTCGCCTTCGTGGGGCATTCCATTGATAAAAACGCGCGTATGGCCCTTGGCATCAAGAAAAACGGTAACTTCCTCGGGCGATTCGAGCTCGGTGTAAAGCCAGGCACGGCCCAGGTTCCCGGTGAAAACATTTTCATAGTTGGCCTCAATGGCCTCCCAAACAAGCTCCAAGGGGTCGTTCTTATAGTTCTCGCTCAGGCGCAGGCCGTCTTCGGGCCGCTGAAACTTTCCGGTGGCCACCTGCCAGGCTATAATGTCTTCGCCGCCCGATAACACCCCCGGACGAACCGCAGCCCTAAGTGCCCATCCTTTTGTAAATTCGTGAAGTATTATTCCCTCTTCAGTATTTTCAATCCGGTCCTTACCAAAATATTCTACAATATTTCCGGTACGCTGGGCTTTTGTTTCGCCGAAAGGCAAAAAGAAAATAACGGAGACTAATGCAATGATTCTTAAGCGCCTTGCCATGATCCTGATTTTTTTAACTGTTTTTAAATTAATTATTATCTTGCGACCTAAATTGATTTAGGCGCAAAAATAATAAACTAATTTTAACTGGCTTTTTTTTCATGAGGAAGTGAAGAAAAATCTTAAATTTCCAATCTAAAAAAATAATGGTATGCGTAACTTATTTGTATTGTTAATGGTCGCATTTTCGCTTTTTTCTTGTCAAAGTGAGCGTCTTCCGGGCAATACCGACATTGCCGTTGAGTGGGAAGTTGTCAGCAATCAGGTTTCGGAGCAAGCCCTTGTCAGGGCGCGCTTTGTTATTTCCAATAACAGTGGATTTACACTCGATGACGCCAACTGGGTTTTGTACTACAATCAGTCTCCCCGTAACATCGCTTTTGCCGGTGAGCAGGTTAAAATCGAACACATCAATGGCGATTGGTACCGCATGATGCCTGCTCCAGGCTTCTTGCTTGAGCCGGGCCAGGAAATTGAAATACTTTATGAAGCGGGGGCCTGGTGGATAAAAGAATCCGATGCCCCTGCCGGGCTTTACTTCGTTTTTACCGATAAGAACGGAAATGAAAATATTTTGGAGGCACTGAATTATACAATTCTGCCTTTTGAGCGGCCTGAACAAATTACCCGCCACAACAATGACTTTATGCCTATTCCTACCCCCGAAAATACTTTTGAAGAAAACCAGGGTATGTCGTTACTTCCCGGCGATGAGTTGCTTACGGTAGTGCCCAGCCCGGTTTCAGTGGCGAAAAGTGGAGAATTGGTGATTTTTAATGAACCCTTGCAGGTAATTTACCTGCCTGAGCTTGAAAGGGAGGCTGGTATGCTGGCCCAAATCCTGGAGGAGGCTACCGGAAAAAAGATTACAACCAAACCTGGCACCGAAGCAGCCGCGGGTAGTGTGTTGCTTTCTATGGGCAATGTGCAGGTAGCCGGAAAAAACAAGGAAGCCTACCACCTGAAAGTAGCTGCCGATAAAACCATTATTATTGAAGGCAGCGATGCATCCGGAGTGTTTTATGGCATACAAAGCCTGCTGGCATTGTTTCCGGTGGAAGGACTGCTGCAGAAAAATCCTGAACTCATCCTGCCCGTAGTAACGATGGAAGATGCCCCCCGCTTTGGATACAGGGGGCTGCATATTGATGTGTCCAGAAACTTCCAGACCAAAGAAACCATAAAAAAGGTAATGGATGTGATGGCTTTTTACAAGCTGAACGTGCTTCATTTTCACCTCACAGAAGACGAAGGCTGGCGACTGGAAATCCCCTCCTTGCCAGAGCTTACGGAGGTAGGCGGGCAGCGCGGTCATACCACCATGGATGCCGCAGCCTTGCATCCTGCCTATGGCTCAGGGCCTTTCCCCAACGCCCAGGGCAGTCATGGCAGCGGATTTTATACCCGCGAAGAATACATTGACTTGCTGAAGTATGCAAACGAAAGACACATCAAAGTTATTCCCGAAGTAAACCTGCCAGGTCATGCCCGGGCTGCCTTAAAGGCCATGGAAGCCCGCTACGAGCGTTTTATGGCGCAAGGCAATGAGGCAGCAGCCAACGAGTTCAGGCTCATCGACCCGGAAGAAACCTCAGAATATTTCAGTGCCCAGTCGTTTAAAGATAATGTGGTGAATGTGGCCAGGGAATCGGTGTATCATTTTCTGGAGACTGTGCTCGACGAGATAATTGATATGTATACCGAAGCTGATTCGCCTCTCGACATTGTGCATATTGGCGGCGACGAAGTGCCAAATGGGGCATGGACCAGCTCACCAATGATTGATGAATTGATGGCGCAATGGCCCGATATTGACAAGCCTGCCAATATGCATATTTATTTTACCCGCCGTGCCCTCGAGATTTTTAAAGCCCGCAATCTGCGCATGGGGGGCTGGGAGGAAGTTGGTATGTATCGCAACGAAAAAGGGGCACATGCTGTTTATACCGATTTTGCCGGAGGTCAGCTGATACCATATGCCTGGAACAGCCTGTGGGGAGCTCAGGACCTGGCCTACCGTTTTGCCAATGCAAATTACCCGGTAGTAATGTGCCACGTGTCAAACTTCTACTTCGACCTGGCATATAATAAAGACCCAAAAGAACCAGGGCTTTACTGGGGCGGTTTTGTAAAAACACGCAACGCTTGGCATTACAGCCCATTCTATGTATTCAATACCATTCTTCGGACCAATATGGGCGCACCCGTCGACCCCGAAACGGCCTATGCAAGCATGGAACGACTCAGGGCTGATGCCCGCAAAAACATTCTTGGCCTTCAGGCGCAAATGTGGAGTGAGACCATTAAGGGACCTGAAATGCTCGAGCATTACCTGCTGCCCAAAATTACCGGGTTGGCAGAGTCGGCCTGGGCCCCGGAAAGGAGATGGGAAACCACCGCCGATGCTGACTTGCGCCAAAAGCAGGTAGAAGAAGACTGGAATATTTTTGCCAACACCCTGGGGCGGAAAGAATTGCCCCGCCTGGCTTGGCTGTCGGGGGGCTACCAATATCGCATTCCCACTCCCGGTGCAGTTATCAAAGATGGTTTGCTGCATGCCAATGTAGAATTTCCGGGCCTTGTTATTAGGTTTACTACCGACGGCAGCGAGCCAACGCCTGCCTCAAACGAGTACCAGTCGCCGGTTGCTCTTGGAGCAGTGCAGGTTAAACTGAGGGCATTTGATGCCTCAGGACGTGGCAGCAGTTCCGTAAGCCTTGGGATTGATGATTGATGATTTTTGTTTTTTGATTTAAACTGTTTTAGTGATTAATATGGAATATTCAAAGGGCAAACTGATTTCACTGGTGGCGCTCCGGCTGGTTATTGGGTGGCATTTCTTTTACGAAGGCATGGTAAAGGTGCTGAATCCGGCCTGGACTGCCAAGGCTTACCTCCTTGATTCAGGGGGCTTTGCCAAACCTTTTTTCGAATGGATCGCCTTTAACCCCTCCTTGCTGGCTGTCAGCGATTTTGTTAATGCCTGGGCGCTCACTCTGGTAGGATTTTTTCTGCTGCTGGGCTGGTGGGTTCGCCCGGCCGCCATTGCCGGTATGCTGTTGCTGGGCATGTATTATCTTTCCCATCCTCCTTTTCCGGGAATAGAATACCTTTTTCCCATCGATGGCAATTATTTTATAATTGATAAAACCATGGTGGAGCTGGTTGCCCTCGGGGTGATGCTGAGCTTCCCCACTGCACATATCATTGGACTGGAAAGACTATTCAAGAAAACAAAACCTTCTTTGCAATAAAATGGATCAGGAAAAAGATAAAAACAAGCCCGGCGAATTTAACCGCCGCGATATTCTGAAAGGGTTGGCTGCCATTCCAGCATTCGGGCTTATTGGCTATGGGTTGTTCAAAGAAATTGGCGAACTGAAGGCCAGCCGCATCAACTTACTTGGACAGGACGATTCCATTATTCCTAAGGGAGCTCCCCTGGTGTTGCAGGGCGAAACCATACGCCTGGGCATTGTAGGCTGCGGCGGGCGGTCGCGTTACCTGCTTAAGGCCCTTGGATTTCTTCATCCCGAGCGCATCGACGAGTATGCTGGTTGGGCCCGCACCAACAAATACTGGAAAGAGTACATGGAAGAATTTTTTGCCCAGGACAATCTTAATGTGAGAATCACAGCCATATGTGATGTGTTCGACAAGAACGCTCGCCTGGGGGTGGAAATAGGCGCCAACCTTTACCGCAACGGCAGGGGAGGCGCAATGGACACTATTCCGAAACGGTATCAAACCTATCAGGAGTTATGCGCCTCCCCCGAGGTCGATGCGGTAATAATTGGCACACCTGACCATTTGCATGTGCCGGTGGCACTCGAAGCCGCCCGCAACGGAAAGCATGTGTATTGCGAAAAACCACTTTCGTGGACCGTGGAAGAAACCTTCGAGGTGCGACAGGTGGTGAAAGATTCGGGCATAGTGTTTCAGCTGGGACACCAGGGCCGGCAAACCGACAGCTACCAGGTTGCCCGCTCACTCATTAATCGCGATGTAATTGGCAAAATATCGCTTATTGAAGTTTGCACCAACCGTAACGATCCCAATGGGGCCTGGGTGTATGACATTGACCCTGAAGCCAGCCCCGATACCATAGACTGGAAGCAGTTTATTGGCCCTGCGCCCTGGCACGAATTCAGCCTGGAACGTTTTTTCCGGTGGCGCTGCTGGTGGGATTACAGCACCGGGCTGAGTGGCGACCTTTTTACCCATGAGTACGACGCCCTCAACCAAATTCTCGACCTTGGCATCCCTCATTCGGCTATGGCTTCCGGAGGTATTTACTTTTACAAAGATGGCCGCACCGTGCCCGATATACTCAACATGGCCTTTGAATATCCCGACCGGGATTTTACATTGCTGTATAGCGCCACCCTGGCCAGCGAAAAAAAACGCGGCAAGGTCATTATGGGCCACGATGCCTACATGGAACTTGACGAGACCCTGCTCATTATGGCCGATCCCAAATCGACCCGTTATGCTGAGCAGATCGAAAAAGGTATTATTGAGCCGCATAAGCCGCTGTTTTCATACGTGCCCGGGCAGGATCGCGTGGATGCCATCACTTCGCCCACAGAGAAGTACTTTGCTGAGCGGGGATTGCTCTACACTTTCCGCGATGGAAAAACCTACGATACTTCCCATTTGCATTTGCGCGAGTGGCTCAACTGCATCAGGAAAGGCGATGGCTCACAGCCCAGCTGCGACATAGATCAATCGTTCGAAGAAGCTATGACAGCGCATATGGGAACCATTTCGTACCACGAAGGCCGACGGGTTTACTGGGATGCTGCCAGCGAAAAAATTGTGTAGGGATTAAAAAGAAAGAGATGTCAGAAAAGATCAATGCTGCAATAGTAGGATTCGGATTGTCAGGAAAGGTATTTCACGCACCCTTTCTGCAAACAAGCCCCTTGTTCAGGCTGTATACGATTGTCTCATCTGGCACAGAGGCCCAAAGCTGCTATCCGGCCGCCAGGGTAATTTCAAGTTTCGATGAGCTGCTTGCTGATCCGGCCCTTGAGTTGGTGGTCCTCTGTACGCCTCACCATCTGCATGCCGGGCAGGCCATCCGCGCCCTGGAGGCAGGTAAGCACGTGGTTGTTGAAAAACCGGTGGCCATGAGCAGCGCCGAAATGAATCAAATCATGCAGGCAGCTCAAAAGTCTGGTAAGCAGATATTTCCATACCACAACCGCCGCTGGGATGGCGACTTCATGACGCTGCGCCATCTCATCGCAGCAGGCTTTATTGGCGAAGTGCTTGATTTTGAATCGCATTTCGATCGTTACCAGCCCGAGGTAAGGAGGGCCGAGTGGAGATATGTGAATGAAAATGGCGGCGGTACTCTCTTCGATCTTGGTCCACACCTGATAGATCAGGCCATTTGCCTGTTCGGAAGGCCCGATGCGGTTTGGTGCAGGCTGTACTTTCAGCGGCCGGGCAGCAAGGCAAACGACAGTTTCGACCTGAAACTTTTTTATCACCGGACAACGGCCACCCTCCGGGCCGGAATATTCGTGATGGAGCCCGGACCGCGCTTCCAGGTACATGGCACGCTTGGCTCATACATAAAATATGGGCTCGACACCCAGGAAGCTGCGCTTAAGAAAGGCAAAAAGCCAACCGCAATAAATTTCGGCAGTGAACCCGAAAAAATGCACGGACTATTGCATTCAGTTGCACGCAAACAATCCCTAAGAGAAAAATTTAAAACCTTTTCCGGACGATATATGGGTTTTTACGAAAATGTGTATGATGTCATTTCGGGAAAAGACCGCCCAGAAGTAACTTCAGAAGATGCCTTGCTCAACCTTCAGATAATTGAAGCCGCTTTAATTAGCCACATTGAAAAAAGAATCATAAATTTAACAGCCTGAAGTCAATTATTCTTTGGTGTTGATTTTTTCTAAACCTGAAAATCCATTAAAAATGAGTACACGACGCGAGTTCTTACGATCTTTATCGTTGCTTTCAGCAGGGCTTTTTCTGGCTTCTGCAAAAGGCAAAAAAGTAAATCAGCTGCATTCCAGTAAGAAGGGAATTGGCATACAGCTATATTCTTTAAGGGATGTTATCTGGGACGACCTGCAGGCTACCATGGAAGGAGTGAGCAGCATTGGTTTTTCAGGTGTGGAGGCATATGGTTTTGATGGGCGCTCTTTCTTCGGAATGGAAGCAAGGGCATTTAAGCAACTTTGCGACGACCTGTCCCTCGAAATTTACAGCACCCATACCGGGATTACAGAACTTAATGCTGCCGCATATGCCGAAACGGCCGCCGACATTGGGATGAAATTCCTGGTGCTGCCGTCCTTTGGAGGGCGGCCAAACAGCACCATTTCCGATTACCAGCGGGCTGCCCAAGAAATGAACCGCATGGGTGAAATCTGCAATAGTTTCGGGGTTCGCTTCGGCTACCACAACCACGATTTCGAATTTAAAAAGATTGGCGAAGTCATGCCATTCGATATTTTATTGAAAGAAACCGAACCCGAACTGGTTACTTTCCAGGCCGATACCTATTTCTTCGCCAAGTCAGGTCTCGACCCGGTTCAATGGTTCAAAAACTACCCCGGTCGCTTCGAATCGCTGCATTTGAAAGACCTGGGCATGGATGGTGAGAGTTGTATTATTGGCAACGGAGTTGTTGATTTTGAAGCAGTGCTGGCTTCGGCTGGTGCCAAACTGCTTATTTACGAGCAGGAACATTGCGCGGAAGGTTCGTCGCTTTACTGCGCAGAGCAGAGCATCCGTTATATTCATTCACATTTATTAAAGCCTTAAAACTATGGAAGAAGCTGACAAAAAGAGCAATGCCATGGATCGCCGCAAGTTTATCAAAAACACGGCCCTGGCCTCTGCAGGTTTTATGATCATGCCCAGTCATGTCGTATCAGGATTGGGTCACCGCATGCCCAGCGACAAGCTGAATATTGCCGGTGTGGGCGTGGGTGGCCGCGGTGGCGGCGTGATAAGGGCCGTAAACAGCGAAAACATTGTGGCCCTGTGCGATGTCGACTGGAAATACTCGGCCCGCATCTTCAGCGAATTTCCCAACGCACGTAAATATTACGACTGGCGTGTGATGTTCGATGAAATGAAAGACTCTATTGATGCCGTAGTAGTTGGTACTCCCGACCATACCCACGCCATCATCAGCATCAATGCCATGAAAATGGGTAAACACGTGTATTGCGAGAAGCCGCTGACACATTCTGTTTGGGAGTCGAGAGAAATGACCCGGGTAGCCAAGGAGTACAAAGTGGCTACCCAGATGGGCAACCAGGGCAATTCAGGCGAAGGTATCCGTCAGACCTGCGAATGGATTTGGGATGGTGCCATCGGCGAGGTTCGCGAAGCCCATGCCTGGACAAACCGCCCCATTTGGCCGCAAGGCCTCGAAAGGCCAGCAGAATCAATGCCAGTGCCCGACACCCTTAACTGGGACGTATTCCTCGGGCCTGCACCATACAGGCCTTTTCACCCAACCTATACGCCATGGAACTGGCGCGGATGGTGGGACTTCGGCACAGGGGCCCTGGGCGATATGGCCTGCCACATTATGGACCCCATTTTCATGGCCCTTAACCTGAAATATCCTACCAGGGTGCAGGGAAGCTCCTCACAGTTCAACACCGAGTCGCCACCCCTGGCCGAAGTGGTGAAGTACGTCTTCCCCGAAAGGGAAAATTTCCACAACCTGGCCATGCCTGAAGTTTCAGTTACATGGTGGGATGGCGGACTATTGCCTCCAAGGCCTGAAGAATTGCCCGATGGTGAAGTGATGGGACGCGATCCCAACGGGGGCTGCCTGCTGATTGGCACCAAAGGCAAGATTATGACCGGATGCTATGGCAGGGATCCATTCCTGCTGCCGCTCGATTACAACCAGAACTACAAGCGCCCGGCTCCTCAGCTGCGACGCGTTGACACCAGCCACGAAATGGACTGGGTAAGGGCCTGCAAAGAGAGCCCCGAATACCGGCAGGAAGCCAGCTCATATTTCGGCTATTCAGGTCCCATGAACGAAATGGTGGTGATGGGTGTGGTAGCCGTCAGGCTGCAAGACCTCAAACGAGAACTCCTTTGGGATGGCGAAAATATGCGCTTTACCAACATCGGCGATAACGACGAGATCAGGGTGGTGCAAAGCGATAAATTCGAAATTATTGACGGGCACCCCCACTTTGATACAAAACACGAAACCATGAATGCCAAAGCTGCTGCTGAGGAGTATATCAGACATACCTACAGGGCAGGCTGGACCATGTAATTTTATTAATCAAAAAACCAAACCAAACTAGAAAGGAAGAAGTATGAAAAAAATGATGCTGTTAATGGTGCTGGCTCTTGCTGTGGCTGCTTGTGGCGGTCAGCAGCAAAAGGCCGATGCCGAAGAAGTAGTTGCCGATAATACCTTGACTGAAGCCGAAATCGAAGAGGGCTGGATGTTGCTTTTCGACGGAGAAAACCCCGGCAATTGGCGCGGATACAACAAGGATTATTTCCCCAACGGTTGGGTGATCGAAGAAGGCATGATTCGTTGTATCGGATCAGGCCGTGGTGAAGCGGGTGGACTGGAAGGAGGCGATATCATTTATGATGAGAAGTTTTCGGATTTTGAGCTTTCGCTCGAATGGAAGATATCGCCCGGAGGTAACAGCGGTATCTTTTACCTGGCTCAGGAAAGTCCAGATATGACCATCTGGCAGACCGCCCCTGAAATGCAAGTGCTCGATAACACAACACACCCTGATGGCCGCGATGGCTTGCACAGTGCCGGGGCGTTGTACGATCTCATTGGGGTTGACCAGGATAAAGTGAAGCCGGTTGGCGAATGGAACCAGGTGAGAATACTTATTTACAGGGGTCAGGTGGAGCATTGGCTGAACGGCGAAATGGTCGTGAAATATCACCTTTGGACACCCGAATGGTACGAAATGGTTGCCAATAGCAAATTTCCAAGTTACAATCCTGACTGGGCTGAAGTGGCTCAGGAAGGATACATTGGCCTGCAAGACCATGGCGACGATGTGTGGTATAAAAACATCAAGCTGAGAAAATTGTAAGGCTTTTTTGCAGTAAACATAAGCCGGTGGTAGGTTACTGCCGGCTTTTGTTTATTTAATTGAGGATTACTTTTTAAAGGAATTGTTTTTATGAGAAGAGTACTTTCCCTTGCGGGAAGCAGGAATGGTTTTGTCCTGGCTTTCCTGATATTTTTTTGCTTTCCCCTTTTTAGTCAGGATTATGTTGTAGAAGAATCCTGGGAATCCTTGCGCAACCGTCCTTATCCGCAATGGTTCAAAGATGCCAAACTGGGCGTATTTATTCATTGGGGGGTGTATTCGGTGCCATCGTATGGCGGTCCTGAATCTTATGCCGAATGGTATTTGCGGGGTTTACAGGCCGGTGCCCAGAACCGAATAGACTTTATGAAAGAATACTGGGGCGAAGATTTTGAATACGAGGACTTTGCTCCCTTGCTCAAAGCCGAACTTTTCGATGCCGACGAATGGGCCGAAATTTTTGAAAGGGCAGGAGCTAAATATATCATTTTGGTAAGCAAGCACCACGACGGCTATTGCCTGTGGCCCAGCGAATATGCTCCCGGATGGAACAGCGTGGATGTGGGCCCCATGCGCGATGTGGTGGGCGAAGTGGCCGATGCCGTGCGCAAGCGCGAAATAAAATTCGGGCTGTATTATTCGCTTCCGGAGTGGAACCACCCGCTGCACCGCTGGTATATCGACCCGCACGAAGACATTCATCCCTACATTCAGCAGCACATGATTCCGCAGTTCAAGGAAGTGGTGAGCACCTACAAACCCCATGTGTTGTTTACCGATGGAGAGTGGTTTCATTCGGCCGAAGATTGGAATGCGCGTCAGCTTATAGCCTGGTATTACAACCTGGTGGGCCCCGATGCCATTGTGAATGATCGCTGGGGCCATGGGGCTGACATTGGCTTCAAAACGCCCGAATACAGCTCGGGCCGTATTCAGACCGACCGCCCCTGGGCAGAGGTGCGCGGGCTGGGCCGGAGCTTTGGCCTCAACCGTAACGAAAAACTGGAGGCTTATATGAGCCCCGAAGAACTGATCCATTTTTTTGCCAGGGCAGTGGCCAACGGAGGTGGCATTACCATCAATGTGGGGCCTGGAGCCGATGGCAAAATTCCGCTCTTGCAGCAAGAACGGTTGGAGCAGCTTGGTGCCTGGATTAGGGTGAACGAGGAGGCCATTTATGCCTCGACGCAATGGAGTAAAAACGGCGAAGAAAAAGAGGTGACACTGGAGCGCATCGACCCGCAGGTTCATTTCAATTGGGTGAGAAATTCTCCCGGTCAACCCATTTCGGAAGATAACTTCACGGCTACCTGGACCGGATATATCATGCCCGACTTCTCCGAAGAATATCTTTTTTCGGCTGTGGCCGATGACGGGATGCGCCTTTACATCGATGGGCAGTTGGTACTCGATATGTGGAACCAAACAAAAGAGGGAACCCAGTCGGAAGCCATGCGCGAAGGGATAGGGCAGGCCCTGGAAGGCAAAGTGCGACTGCGCAGGGGGCAAAAATATCCGATAAGGGTTGAATACCGCGAAGATTATCAAAATGCCAACATCAGTCTTTTCTGGGAGAGCCGTTCGCTGCCGCGTGAAGTGGTGCCACAGAAGAACCTTTTTTCCCGTAAGGAAAACCAAACCGGCGATGGCCTGAGTGCCGTGTACCGCTCAATGTATCAATACCTGGCCTATACCCACAACCATGGAAACCTTTATGCCATTGCCTTTGAATGGCCCGATGAGGTGCTGACCCTTCCCATTGCCGAACCGGATGCCGGAACAAGCATAACGTTGCTGGGCCGCGAGGGTGATTTGCCCTGGAAATATGAAAATGGAAAGCTCAAAATAGATGTGAGCCAGGTGAGATACAATGAAATACCTGGCCACTATGCCTGGACCTTTAAAATCGAAAACTATGAATAGGAGAAAAATCATTTTCATGGCCGTGGTACTCGGCATTTTTATGATGTCGTGCCGGTCGAAAACCCAATATGAGAATATCAGCCTGATACCGCTTCCGGTAAAAATGGATGTTTCAGCAGGCAGTTTTACTATAAAACCGCAAACCCCTCTTTTGTTTTCGACTCATGAGCTGGAAGGCATGGCGGATTATGCGGCTGAACTTTGGGACGCCTATCTGGGCTTTGAACTCAGGACTGAAAAGGATGATGGACTGAAGGGAAGCAATACCATAACTCTGGCACTTAATTCGCGTTACGATGAGGAACTGGGTGAAGAGGGATACACGTTGAGGGTTAAAAAAGATGGCATACGTATTTCAGGTAACAGGCCTGCAGGGGTACTTTACGGCATTCAAACACTCTATCAGCTGTTGAGTACCAATTCCGAAGGGAAACTGCCACTGGTAAACATCAAAGATTACCCGCGTTTCAGTTACCGTGGGGTGCATCTGGATGTGGCGCGCCATTTCCATCCAATGGAATTCATTTACAAAATGATGGACCAGATGGCCATGCACAAGCTCAATGTGTTTCACTGGCACCTGATCGACGATCAGGGCTGGCGCCTTGAGATCAAGAAATATCCCAGGCTTACCAGTGTGGGCGCCTGGCGGGTGGATATGCCGGAGCTGCACTGGAATGCCCGACCGTTGGTGAACGACCCGGCCAGCGCCACCTACGGCGGATACTACACCCAGGAAGAGGTGAAAGCCCTGGTGGCCTATGCAGCAGAGCGCAACATTACCGTTATACCCGAAATTGAAATGCCGGCCCACGTCATGTCGGCACTGGCTGCCTATCCCGAGCTTTCATGCACAGGCGAAAACCTGGGTGTACCTCCTGGCGGGGTGTGGCCCATTACGCACATTTATTGTGCTGGCAACGATGAAACCTTCGGGTTTCTCGAAAATGTGCTGCTGGAAGTGATGGAATTGTTTCCTTCAGAGTACATTCATATTGGAGGTGATGAGGCCGACAAGACCAACTGGAAATCATGCCCCAAATGCCAGACACGCATTGAAGAAGAAGGGCTAAACGATGAGGAAGAGCTTCAAAGTTATTTCATTACCCGCATCGAAAAGTTTCTGAACGCACAAGGCCGTCAGATCATTGGCTGGGATGAGATTCTGGAGGGCGGTCTTGCACCCAATGCCACGGTGATGTCGTGGAGAGGAGAAGCCGGTGGTATTGAAGCGGCCAAAATTGGCAATACGGTAGTGATGACTCCGGGAAGTCATTGTTACTTTGATCACTATCAGGGTGACCCCGACCTGGAACCCCTGGCTTTTGGAGGATACACCACCCTGGCAAAGGTCTATTCGTACGAACCCATTCCAGAAGTGTTGACCAAAGAAGAAAGCAAGCTCGTGCTGGGTGCCCAGGCCAATTTATGGACCGAATATATTTCTGACACCCGTCACGCAGAATACATGTATTTTCCACGACTGGCTGCACTGGCCGAGGTGGTTTGGTCACCAAAGAATCATCGCGACTGGGGCGACTTTTCCAGAAGGATGGAGGCCCAATACAAGAGATATGAAGTACAAGACATCAACTACGCGCTCAGTGCCTTCCAGGTGAGCGCCAGCCCCAAGGTAAATATTGATGACAAAACGCTCAGAATCACCCTCGCCTCTGAGGTTTACAAACCTGAGATCCGTTACACCCTCGATGGCAGCACACCCGATGTAAGTTCATTGCTTTACACCAGTCCTTTTGAAATCAATCAGACTACCACAGTGAAAGCTGCCGTAACGCGAAACGGCCAACTGATTGACCAGGTAATTGAACGGGAGTATTACCTGCACAAAGCCTTTGCAGCAAATATTGAAATGGAGCACCCCAACAGCCCGAATTATGATGCCCATGGAGAGTACAGCCTGGTAAATGGCATCAGGGGTAGCCGCAGCTACTCTGATGGCAACTGGAAGGGTTTCAGTGGGGTTGATCTGGTGGCAACTATTGACCTTGGCGAAGAAACAAGCATAAGCCATGTTTCGGTTGATGCATTGCAAACCTCCGGTTCATGGATATTTGTACCGCAATGGGTTTCCTTCGAAATATCGGCCAGTGGAGAGAATTATGAGCTGCTTGAAACGGTGATGAATACCATTGATGTAAACGATAGCCGGCGCCTTGTGGAGGTGTATGCCACCAGGCAGCCGGCTGAAAATGTCCGCTTCATCAGGATTACAGCCAAGAACCAGGGGGTGTGCCCTCCGGGCCACACTGGCGAAGGTCAACCCGCATGGTTGTTTGTAAGTGAGATTGTGGTGGAGTAGCAGGAGTAAATTGCCAAAGGACAGCGCGTGGAGTCATTTGCTGTGGAAGCCTTGCTAGATAGGCAATGGCAGGAGATAGCCAGCGGAACTACTATCGGATACAAACGCCTGCTGCACTTTTAACCGGTAACATCCGACCGCATTAGGATTTCCATTAATGAAGCCAGACACCATGCACTGATTTCCAGATTGGGATTATATCTGACGCCCGAAATTCATTCCGACCTGGTCGTTGACAGCAAATAGAAGAATCGGAAAATTATAATCCCTGGCTGAGCTTCCAAGGGTAACCCGATAAATTGGTTTAAATATGAAAAGACTAATTGGCTTGGTTTTCATTCTATTGATATTTTTTGCCTGTTCGAAACGAATCGACAAAACCGCTGAGTTGGTTCTCTGGTATGATTCTCCAGCAACCGATTGGATGAAGGAAGCCCTTCCTGTGGGCAATGGTTATATGGGTGTGATGTTTTTTGGAGATCCTGACAAAGAACATTTGCAGTTTTCTGAAGGCTCTTTGTGGGCGGGCGGTCCGGGTTCTGGGGCACAGTATAATTTCGGGATCAGGGAGGGCGCTTATCGATTTCTTCCGGAGATAAGGGAATGGCTGGAACAAGGCAATACCAGCAAAGCCTTTGAACTGACAAGTCAGCATTTAAGTGGTATTATTCATCCCCGTGAAGGACTTGGTTTTGGCGATTATGGCGCCCAGCAAACCATGGGCGACTTGCTGGTCAACGTTCAGAATCAGGGCGAAATTTCTGGCTACCGCAGGGAGATGAACCTGAACACCGGAAGGGGAGGAGTGAATTATAAAGCCGGAGAAGTGACTCATAGCCGCACTTTATTTGGAGTTTACCCCC
>JAHYJD010000141.1 GCA_019429365.1 Bacteroidales bacterium
TTCATTTTTTGTTCATTCAGCCTGCTTCCGTTGCTGGTCTCACCAGTATTCAGGTAATGGTCAATTAGTTTCTTCATCATAAATCCTTTCTGAATGAGATGGTAATTTTATAAAATTTTTTAATAATTACAAAACAATTTGTAAATTTTTATTCTTTTGATTTGATATCAGTCTAGAAATGCCCTGAATGGCAATAAGATTGAAACTGGCAAAATTAAAAAAAGCCTTTTGGAATATTTATTAAAATTTTTTTAAATCGACCAAAGCGATATCGGAAAAACAAAAATAAGTAAGAGGAGTTTGGGCGAAAATGCCAGTATTTACGGGGCTGACGTTGTTCCCTTGCTGGTTGAAGGCTCAACGCCCTGAAGAATTTCAACTTCCAGACGGCTTTTTCTAATTTTCTGCACCCTGCAGCTTAATTTCCGAAAAGGAGCCCAACGGATTGCAGCTTCCTCATCCACCCTGACCTTTATTTCCTCGCCCAGTTTGTCTTTAAGCACCATGACCTTTTGTCGGGTGCCATCAGAAAAAATATATTCCTCCAGGCGATCAACCGGGAAGTCATAAACTTCACCTGTCTGATAATGCGGATGAAATGGTTCCAGGAAAGGATAGCCGTCGCCCATGGTGCCATCAACACGGCATTTTATTGGTTGCCCCTTTTTCAGGCGATAGTTAACGTAATATTTTTTCCGGAGAAGAAAACGCTTTCCACTGCTCTCCTCCAATATATAATAGGCAAAACCGTCATCAGGATTTACTTTTTCTTCGGCAATGGTAAAAGCATAGGTTTCACCATTCTTTAACAAACGATGTTCGGGCGCAGCACCCTCGAGCTGCAGATACAATTGGCCTTTTTTTATTCTTTCAATACGGCAGGTCACACTTTCGGGTATGTCGCCAGCACCATCTGAAACCGGCCTTTTAACCCGCCAGGGTCTACCTCCCCGGTCCTTTACCACATAATACCATTCGTGATTGCCGGCAATATTTTCTCGGTGGCCATGACTTAATACTTCAAATTCGTACAATTCCCCTTCTTTATACCATGGATTCTGAGGCTCGAGAAACATACGGCCATTGCAGTTAATCTTATCCACGCGGCAAATGATCTCCTGCCCTTCCGCAAAACCATAGCTTTGGTAATAACCAGCAGGCATCAGCATTTTGTATCCCAGAGGGTCGCGCAGCACAAAAAATTCCTCGCCACGACCGAGCTCCATTTTACCCAATAGCCTGAAAGGATAAGACTGCCCTTCTGTAAGAAGAGAGTTTTGGATTTTTACCGGGCGAAACTCCATTAATGGCAGGCTTGTATAATGGCGGCTGAGTGAATAATTTTTCCGCCCTTTTCGGTGATGGTCTTTTTCATTTTTTCGAAGCCTACTGCATCGATGGGGCGCGTGGCATCCTCCAAAACATAAGTCCGAAAGCCTAGTTCCAGTGCGTCGAGGGCGCTATATGCCACGCAAAAATCGCCGGCAAGACCTGCAATAAAAACTTGGGTAACGTTGCGCCCTTTCAGGTAAGCACCCAGGCCTGTATCTTTCAGTTTGGCATTGTCGAAAAAGCTGCTGTAGCTGTCGATGCCCGGGTCTGTTCCTTTGCGGAACAACGCCTCTATGGCATTTTGCGAAAGGGCTTCCGAAAGCTCGGCGCCTTTGGTGGACTGCACGCAGTGGTCGGGCCAAAGCACTTGTTCCATTTCGCCCAGGGTGCCCATGTCAAAAGGCTTTTTTCCCTTGTGGGCCGTTGCAAAACTGCCATGACCTGCAGGATGCCAGTCCTGTGTGGCCACCACCAAGGGGAAGCAGGCTTGCAGTGCATTAACGGTTTCAATAATCTCGTCGCCGGCCGGCACGGCCAGGGCACCGCCGGGCAAAAAATCGTTCTGAATGTCTACTATCAGAAGTGCCTTCATAAAGAATAGTTTAAAGGTTGATAGGTTTAAGATTTGATAAGTTGAAGCCTGATTGGCAGAATTAGATTTACAATGCGTCCTGGTGCTGTTGTATGATTTGGCTCCGTAAGTCGGAAATACGCTCGGTGATACCTACTTTATAAATATGAGGGAAATCGAAGCGCTGATGTTCGAGCGGCAGACGTTTCAGCCGTTGATAGACTCGTTCGCGTAATTCAAATACTGAAAGAGTTTCTTCCATGGCCTTTCCGTTCTCCATCAGTGTGAAAAAAACCTCCTCAAATTCGCGTTCTTTCAATGAAAGCGATTTTTCCTTTTCAAAGGGATGAATCATTCTATCTGGTTTTTCTTCCTCCACAAGGGCAACACAATCGGCATAGAAACTTCCATAATGGTCCAGATACCTCAGCACTTTTTTCTTTCCAGGGAGGGTGGTTTTTTGCACGTTATCCGAAATTTTCAACCTGGCTTTTCCTCCGGCTGAGGCCAGCTTATACACCCCATCGATGGCGCCATCGGGCCTGCCAATAACCATGCTGGTGCCTACCCCAAAAATATCGATGGGTGCTTGCTGTTCGAGCAGGCTCTTGATTACATGCTCATCGAGCTGATTCGAAACCACAATCTTTACATAATCCAGTCCGTTCTCGTCGAACATTTTGCGGGCTCGTTTGGCAAAATAGGCCAGGTCACCGCTATCGAGCCTGATGGCTTTGAGCTTATGGCCCCGGGCTTCCAGTTCATGCGCTACTTTTATGGCATTGGGAACGCCGCTCTTCAGGGTATTGTAGGTATCGACCAGCAGCACGCACTGGTCGGGGAATGACTCAGCATATCGCCTGAAGGCCTCCAGTTCACTGTCGAAGGTCTCGATAAACGAATGGGCCATGGTGCCCGAAGGCGGAATGTTGTAGCGCTCGGCTGCAAGTACATTGGAAGTATTATCGAAGCCGCCTACAACGGCAGCCCGGCTGGCATGCATGGCCCCCAGCGACTGTGCACGGCGCAGGCCAAAATCGCTCAACAACCGGTCTCCTGCCGAATGCCTTATGCGGCTTGCCTTGGTGGCAATGAGCGACTGAAAGTTGAGCATATTAAGCAATAGGGTTTCAACAAGCTGCCCTTCGAGCAGCGTGCCTTCCACACGCAAAATGGGTTCGAAAGGGAAAACAATTTCGCCTTCGCGCATGCCGAATATATTTCCGCGAAAGCGAAAACCCTCAAGGTAGTCCAGAAAATCAGCCTGAAAGCCTTGTTTTTTCAAGTATTTCAGATCACCAGAACTGAATTGCAGGTTTTCGAGCATTTGCAATAACTCCTGCAGCCCTGCAAGCACCACGTAACCTCCCTTGAAAGGAATTTTTCGGAAAAAATAATCGAAACAAGCAGGAATTTCGTGCTTTTCGTTTTTGAAATAAGCCTGCCCCATAGTAAGTTGGTACAGGTCGGTGTACAACGGCGATATGCTTTTATCTGGAATCATAAACCAGGTTTTTCAAATAAGTTTCTTCAGGGCTTCTCTAAAGATCTCATGCATGTGAGAGCCAAAGAGTACTACGCGTATGGTTTGCAGGCTCTTGAGCGAAGGCATGGCATCGATAATGGCTTTAAGAGTAACCGGCGCAGCTTCTTCGGGGGGATAACCAAAAGCTCCGGTAGAGATAGCCGGAAAAGCGATGCTTTTAATGCCATTTCCCTCACAAAGGCGAATAGCGTTTTTGTAACAATCGGCCAATAGCTTATCGTGCGGGATATCACGGTCATAAACCGGCCCCAGGCAATGAATCACATATTTGTTGGGCAGGTTATGACCGCTGGTAATCACGGCCTCCCCGGGCTTAATAGGCCCCAGCGGGTGTGCTTCCTTTTCGAGCCCAGGCCCTGCCGCATAGTGTATGGCGCCAGCAACTCCGCCTCCCCGGCGAAGCATGGCATTGGCAGCATTGGCAATGGCTTCCATATCAGGCTGACGCGTAATGTCGCCTTCAATTAGTTCCAGTGTTACGTCTCCAAAAATGTATCGATGCATTGGGTTTCTGGTTTAAGGTTTCTGGTTTAAGGTTTAAGGTTAATGAAAGAAAAGTCTTGCTGAACTATAAACTTTAAAAATTTAAACTTTGAACTTTGAATCTCAAACTTTAACCACAAACACTTGCGAAGTTTCATACTTAACCACTTTTATGGCTTCGCCTTTGTCGATGTAGCCGGTCAGGGCGGTGGCGTCGTAAATGTCGTCGTCTATCTCCACTTTGCCGCTGGGACGCAGCACGGTAAAGGCCGTTCCGGTTTTTCCAAGCAGGCTCTTCATTTGGGCGCTGGCCGAGGTGTAGCCCGACTCCGTTTCCTGTATCGTATTCAAGGCAAAACCTTTAAAGCGACTGGTCTGGGTAAACAATTTCTGCCCAACGTAAAAAGAAAGTGTGAGCGACACAAAAAAGGCAATGATCACAATCATAAAGGCCACCATGATTTCCCTGGCGGGCACGCCGGTGAAGTCCCAGCCATCGTTGCCCACCATAGCCATTGCCAAACCGGTGATGACAAAAATGGCCCCCAGCACCCCGGTAATACCAAATCCGGGTAAAACAAACAGCTCAACGGCAATGAGAATGATGCCCACAATAAAGAAGGCAATTTCCCAGTGTGAGGCCAGTCCCTCGATATAAAGGGGGGCAAAATAAAGCAGGGCTGCTGCCACCGCAAGCATAATGGGGAACCCGATGCCGGGGGTTTGCAACTCGAAATAAATACCTCCAAGAATGAGCATGATGAGCAAGCCGCTTACGATGGGGCTGATCAAAAAACCGATGAGTCTTTCAACCCATGAAAGTTCCTGCTCCACAATTTCGTAATTTTCAATACCAGCCACCTGCAACACCTCTTCAATGTTCTCGGCCAGGCCTTCGCAGAAACCAAAGCGCATGGCTTCTGATGCGGTGAAGGTAAGCACTTTGCCTTCTTCAATAATTCCGGGTATCTCAAAACTGGGATCGACCATGGCCTGGGCAATTTCCGGATCGCGGCCCTTGGCTTCGGCCGTGGAGCGCATCATGGAGCGCATGTACGACTGGAACTTGTCGGGTACCACTTCACCGGTCTGATCGACCACGGTGGCTGCACCAATATTGGAACCCGGCCGCATATAAATGCGGTCGGTGGCTATGGAAATCAAAGCCCCGGCCGAGGCCGCGTTGTTGTCGATAAAAACCATGGTGGGAATTTTC
>JAHYJD010000142.1 GCA_019429365.1 Bacteroidales bacterium
CGTGGGATGTGGGTGGCGGTGGTGACGATGATCAAAGGGTGGCTCACGCCGAAGGCTTCGCGGTAGGCGAGGGCTTCCTGGCGGGTGTTTTCGGGCTGGGGTATGATGGCCATGCTTTCGGCTTCCACGCCCAGCAGCAAGGCGGTTTGATACATCACTTCGGCGTTGCTTATGGGGTCTTTTCCCGGGAAACCGGAGAGGATCAGCAGGCTGCCGGGGTGCTGGCGGTGGATGCGAATGCCTTCGATAAGGCGGCCCAGGGCGCTGGTCGACAATTGGTTGTTGGCGGGCAGTCGCGCATCGGAGGTATGCCCACCGCCCAGCACCAGGATGTGGAGTGGCACGTCGCCTTCCCGCGAAAGCGGCCCCTGAAATGGCTCATAGCGGCTTTCGAGACTACTTATTAACATTCGTGGCACGGGACCGGTACTGGCGAGCAAGAGGCCGGCTAGAGCCAGACCCAAAAGCCAGCGGGCAGCGTGTCTTTTTCCACGAAAGTGAAGGAGAAAGGCTACGGCAAACAGGAGCCAAAATAGAGGAAGAACCGAAAGCAGGGATTTTAACAGGGTGGGCATATGTTTTTCGCTGGATTCTCTCTAAAGATAATATTTGGAACACAGATTTTCCCAGATTAAAGGGATTGACACAAATATCTTTCTACGCTTCCTGCCTGGTTTGGTCGAGGACTTCGTACACCGAGTTGTTGGATAAAAATTCCGGCACTATTTCCTTCATTTTTCTTACCAGGGAAAAGTTGTCGCCAGTGGCGAGCATGGCTTCCAGGTCATTCAGATGTTTTATCACTTCCTTGCGTCCGTAGATGGTGACCTGTGCGCGGAGTATTTTGGGGTGGTGGGTGGGTAAAGTGTTTTCGCTGTTGCTGAGCAGTTCTTCATACAGCTTTTCGCCGGGTCGCAGGCCGGTTTCCTTTATCATGATGTCTTTGCCGGGCACGTATCCCGAGAGCTGTATCATGCGGGTGGCCAGGTCGTAGATGCGCACCGCGTCGCCCATGTCGAACACGAAGATTTCGCGTCCCTGGCTCATGGCGCCAGCTTCGAGCACCAGGCTGCAGGCCTCGGGTATCATCATGAAGTAGCGGGTGATGTCGCGGTGGGTGACCGTTACCGGCCCGCCCTGTTCGATTTGCTTGCGGAAGAGGGGGATGACCGAGCCGTTGCTGTCGAGCACATTGCCAAAGCGGGTGGTGATAAACTGTGTGTGGCCTTCGTTGATGCTTTGTACGTAAATTTCGGCAATGCGTTTGGAGGCCCCCATCACGTTGGTGGGATTGACGGCCTTGTCGGTAGAAACCATCACAAACTTACGGGCGCCGTATTTCATGGCCAGGTTGGCCATGTTGCGTGTACCCATTACGTTGACGGCAACGGCTTCGTAAGGGTTGTCTTCCATCAGGGGCACATGCTTGTAGGCTGCAGCATGGTAAATGATTTCAGGCCCGAAGGTGCTGAAAAGCTTTTTCATGCGGGCCAGGTCGCAAACACTCCCTATCATGTATTCGGCCAGGTGGGCGTAAGGTTTGAGTTCGGGTGAATGGTTGATTTCGAACTGCAGGTCGTAGAGGGCGGATTCGGCCTGGTCGAGCAGTATCAGCATTTTGGGATGATAGGTGATGACCTGCCTTACAATGCCCGATCCTATGCTTCCGGCGGCGCCCGTCACCAGCACCACTTTGCCTTTCAGTTCGCGGGCCACATGCTCTGCACCCAGCTTAATGGGCGGGCGCTCCATGAGCTCTTCGATACGGGCGCGCCGCAACTGGGTGGCGCTGAGCTTGCCGTTGATCCAGTCGCGCACCGGTGGCATCACCCGGATCTCGAGCTGATGCTCCAGGCCCTTCTCTATCAGCTCCTTGCGGCGCTCCAGGTCGAGGTGCTGCACGGCAATGATCAGCTGGTCGGCCCGGCTTTCGTCGATAAAGCCATTGCTGAAAACCTTTTTTGGTAGGAGCACCGGAATGCCGTCGAGCATCTTACCCGTCTTGCTCACATTGTCGTCGAGGAAGGCCATCACCTGGTAATCGGTTTGCTGGTCCTGCAGCAGGGCGCTGCGAGTAACCATGCCTGCGGCTCCCGCACCGAAAATGATCACCCGGCGCTTCAGCTTGCTGTTGGCGCGAACCATGCGGTGAAAGATGGTTTTAATGATGATTCGTGAGCCCGTAAGCACAAAAAAGGCCACCAAAAAGTGAATGAGCACCACCGCATAGCCGGGAATAAAAGTGACTTTGAGCCCTGTGGTCTGACTCGCCAGCGCGGCGACCAACAAAACGCCAAAAGCAGTGCCGGTGGCCTGAAATACCCTGGCAATCTCGTTGAGCCCCGTATGCCTGATGATGCCCGAATACGACCGGTATATATACATACAGGCTAAATATACCAAAGTGGTAAATGCAGCCTTCATGGTTACCACATCCAGGGGTATGATGGCCAGCTGCAGGTTTACCCGCAGAGCATAGGCCACAAAAAATGAAAAGTAAATGACCAGGACGTCGAAAACCAGCACATACCATCGGGGTAAAAACCGGTTGTAGTACCGCCGGTAAAGGCTCATCATGAACTTAAACAGGCGGTTGTTGATGGTCTTCATAGATTCTTTTTGGGGAGAAAAGGAATCCTTTTTAGGGATAACGCTGCAAAATTAAGCCAAAAACCCAAAGACGGGGTGTTTAAATGGCAAAAGTTATTAACGAAAAAATTCACTTTTTATATTTCAAACATTTTGAGTAAGACTTCGGCCACCCGCAGTCTGTCTTCATCGGTCATGTTCGATCCCGAAGGCAGGCATAACCCATTGTCGAAAAGCTTTTCGGCCTCCTTGCCGCCATAGTAGGGGTGGTGCTGAAAAACGGGCTGCAGGTGCATGGGTTTCCAGAGGGGACGCGACTCGATGTTTTGTGCTTCCAGCGCCAGGCGAATGTCTTCGCGGGTGATGCCGCCGGTTTTGTTTGTATCGACCAGTATGGTGGTGAGCCAGCGGTTGGAGAAGAAGCCTTGGGGCTCGGGCAGAAAGCTTATGCCGGGCACATCACCCAGTAGCTGGGTATAGAAGTCGTAATTGGCCCGTCGCTGCTGAATTCTTTGGGGCAGCACCTGCATTTGTCCGCGGCCGATGCCTGCCAGCACATTGCTCATGCGGTAGTTGTAGCCAATGTGGCTGTGTTGGTAGTGTGGGGCGGGGTCGCGGGCCTGTGTGGCCAGAAAGCGCGCCTTCTGAATCAGGGCCTCGTCATCAGAAAGCAGGGCGCCGCCCCCGCTGGTGGTGATGATCTTGTTGCCGTTGAAAGAGAGTATGCCAAACTTGCCAAAAGCGCCGCACCTGCGGCCGCTGATCTCCGAACCCAGCGCCTCGGCGGCATCTTCCACAATGGGGACATCGTATTTTTCGGCAATGGCCATGATCCCGGGCATCATGGCGGGCATACCGTAAAGGTGCACAGGGATGATGGCTTTTGGCTTTTGGCCTTTGGCTGTTAGCTTTTTGAGGGCGGTTTCCAGGGCGGTGGGGCTCATATTCCAGGTTTGAGGTTCTGAGTCGATAAAAACCGGAATGGCACCCAAATAGGCGATGGGATTGGCGGTGGCCGAGAAAGTGAGGCTCTGGCAAATGACATAATCGCCGGGCTGCACATCAAGCATAATGAGCGCCAGGTGAATGGCGGCCGTACCGCTGCTCAGGGCCGCCGCATGCCCTGCGCCGGTATATTGCTGCAGGTCGCGCTCAAAGCCATCCACGTTGGGGCCAAGCGGCGCCACCCAGTTGGTGTCGAAGGCGTCCTTTACGAATGATTGCTCAGCGCCACCCATGTGCGGGGAGGAGAGCCAGATGCGGGAAAGGTTAGGGGTTGGGGGTTGGGGGTTCAAGGTTTAAGGTTTAAGGTTTAAGCCTGCCTGCCGGCAGGCAGGGTTTGGGGTTTAAGCCTGCCAGACATTTTACCCGCCGGAGGAGGGCTGGCAGGGTTTATTCGCTTCGCTCGATTGTAAATATTAATTAGCTGTGCCAGATGGCAAGCAGATTCAAAGTTAAAAACTTAAGCGGTATTTCGTCATTTTTTAATTTACAAATATCCTATGGGTAAATACAATTGCTTGTTGACTGATTTTAACTACATAAAATCCAGGGCTTACACTGAGAGGCAACTGATGCATGCGGCCTCTATCCAGCCATTTCGACAATATGAGTTTTCCGCTCAGGTCAAAAACCTGAAGCAAACGGTCCCCGGAAGTTTCTTCCGTAAAATTTAGGACCAGGATATTGTTTCTTGTATAGATATTTACCTGTCTATTTGCTATAGAGGGTAAATTGCTGGTATTGGCCTTACTGAATCGTAACTCGAAACGCAAGGGATGGTCTGTATCGGCTGAATCAAAAAAATAAGGGTTGCCAGGGTTTAAAGCATGCTCTTTTTCTAATTTCTTGTCGAAAAGGCTTAATTCAGTGTTATCAAAAGTTTCTGCCAGTTCGATGCGGAAATTGTCGGCCTGGTTTTTTATGAATTCAAAAGGAATAACCAATTCATCATGAATAGCCGGAACACTATACACAGAAAGGTTTTCAGCCTCCTTTATGCTATAAAACAAAGGAGCATAACCAGGTAAAAACCGTGCATCATGGTAAGCATTAAAGGTTTCAGAAGTACTGGGATGAATTAAAATCTTGCTTTCCTGGTAAGATTGGTCATCTTGCTCAAAAGCTATTAGTCGGATAAGTTGTGTATCATCTGATTTGTACCAGGGTTGACTGTCATGAATACGCTCCGCGCCGGGAATGGTAATCTGTGCTTCATTCCCATCGGTAAGCTGAACCATGAAGCCATTCATGGCTGGGATAACACCTCCGGGTGCAATGGTTGTGTAGCTTTTTGCAGTGCGGTTCCATACCCTGGCATGGGCGTTTAAATTCATCGCTGCCAGGTCGCCCCAGCTGCCGGTGTTCCATTTTATGGCGCTTGGATATGGGTTACCCAGCAGATTCCATCCACTGTACGGGGAGTTTTCAGTCCGGGTCAGATGTTGTATTACATCTTCATTATTAAGCATATGCGAGAAAGTCTTGGTGTTACCTTGTTGGTAAGAGACCAGGTATCC
>JAHYJD010000143.1 GCA_019429365.1 Bacteroidales bacterium
ATCGTAATAGTCCCCATAATAATCCAGGTCACCAGCCGACAGGTCAAAGGTTTTCCCATCATATTTCAGCTCATTTTTTTTCTCTTCTTCATCCTTTTTGCAGGAGGAAAATGGAACCATTAACACCAGTAACAAAAGCAGCACTACACCACCAGTCTTTTTCATATCTCTTTCGTTTTAATGAAACAATCACACTTTTTTGTTTTCAGGAAAAAGTTAGCATGTAAATACAAACGCAACATTTTACATGAGACATCCTTTTTTCCCGACAAAATAATCTTTTCCCTCATCAAAGTTATAAATTATTATAACAAATATCATGCTCTCCTTCAACCAATATAAAACCTTTATCTTTGCCTTTTGACTATCTTGAAAATGCGAATCATTTCATACAATGTAAACGGCATTCGTTCGGCCATCAGCAAGGGTTTCCTGGAGTGGCTCGACCAGGAAAGGCCCGATGTGGTGTGCTTACAGGAAACCAAGGCCCAACCTGACCAGATACCCTTGTTTCACTTTGAGGAACTGGGCTACCGCAGTTACTGGCACTCGGCACAAAAGAAAGGTTACAGCGGAGTAGCCATACTAAGCCTCATTGAGCCCGACCATGTGGAGTATGGCATGGGCAATCCGCTTTACGACAATGAAGGCCGGGTGATACGAGCAGATTTCGGAAAATTATCGGTGGTGAGCGTGTATCACCCCAGCGGCAGCAGTGGCGATGAGCGCCAGGCCTTTAAAATGCAGTGGCTCGATCATTTTATGCTGTATGTGCAGGAACTCAGGCAAAAGCGCCCCCATTTGGTGCTTTCGGGCGATTATAACATTTGCCATCAGCCCATCGACATTCACGACCCAGTGCGCAATGCCAAATCATCAGGCTTTCTGCCGGAGGAGCGCGAGTGGGTGACCCGCTTCTTGGGGGCAGGCTTTATCGACACATTCAGATTTTTTGAGAAAGCGCCCCACCACTACTCCTGGTGGAGCTTCCGGGCCAATTCGCGCCAGAAAAACCTGGGCTGGCGCATCGACTACCATATGGTAACCGACAACCTGAAAGATAAGATCAGGAATGCTGGCATTATGCCTGAGGTAGTGCATTCTGACCACTGCCCTGTCTGGCTGGAGATGGATCACAACTTATAATTCATATTCAACATTCATGCGATTGGCCTTGCTTTTTTTGTAATTTTACATAAAAGCATAAGATTTACCTAATGGTATTTATATCAGAAACCAAAACCCATCCATTATGAACCGAAAATTATTTGTCATTTTGCTATTGGCCTTTGTGGTGGCCAGTGCCTGTGTGCCAGCCCGCAAGTACCAAGATCTAGAGACCAGCTATCAGTCGACAGCCCTGGAAAATGAACAGCTGCGCAGCGACAAGCATGCCGCCGAAAACCGCATTGAAGACCTCAACGACCGTATGACCCAGATGAACCGCGAATTGCGGCTTCTGATTGAAGACACCACCCGCCTGGGCAGCAACATTCGCAACCTGACACAGAATTACGAAGCCCTGAACCGAACCTACCAGCTGGTGCAGGAGCAAAACGAAAAGTTGCTTGCCGGCCGTGCCACCGAAACCCAGCAAATACTTGCCCGCCTGCAGGAAACCCAGGAGGACCTTCAGAAGCGCGAAGATGAGTTGCGCGAAAAAGAACAAAACCTGAACCGCCTTATGGCCGAGTTTACTGCCAAAGAAGCCCGCGTCAACGAGTTGGAAGACATCCTCAATCGCCAGGAAGCAGTGGTACAGGAGCTGCGCCGCACCGTGTCGAGCGCCTTGCTGGGGTTCGAAAACAACGGCCTTACCATAGAGATCAAAAACGGCAAGGTGTACGTTTCGCTCGAAGAAAGCCTGCTTTTTGCCTCGGGGAGCACCACAGTGGACCGCCGCGGCGAAAACGCCCTGCGGGAACTGGCCAAGGTACTTGAAAGAAATCCAGAAATCAATATTATGATTGAAGGCCATACCGACGATGTGCCCCTGCGCCCGGGTGCTTCCATACGCGACAACTGGGACCTGAGCGTGCTGCGTGCCACTGCCATAGTGCGCATTCTGCTTACCCATGGCAATATTGAACCCCAGCGTTTTGTCGTGGCTGGCCGGGGCGAGCACTTACCCATCGATCCTGCAAAAACAACCGAAGCACGCCGCAAAAACCGCCGCACAGAGATTATCCTTACCCCAAAACTCGACACCCTTTTCCAGATTATTGAAATGAATTAAACCCAATAATCCTGCAGATATGACCGGGCATAAAAAAGCCCGGTTTTTTTATGCCTTTGTTTTTTTAGTTCGAAAAATATTCAGTCATAGGATTTATTTAAAACACCAAAATTCATAACTTTACCTGAAACAAAAACCCAGAACCTATGAAGAAACTGAATCTGACCCTCGACAACCTGGACGAAATGTTTCCTGAGGATTTTACCCAGGAGCAAAAGGCCAAAGCCAAGACCCTGTTCTATAAAGAACTGGCACTGAAGGCACATAAGTTTTATAACGGGAAGATGCAAACGGTGCCAAAAGCCCCGGTTTTGGGCTTTAACTGGTTCAACGCCTGGTACACTCCGGGGGTATCGAAAGTCTCGACCACCATTCGCGATGACAACGACACTTCGTACGAGCTCTCCAACCGGGGTAACCTGGTGGCGGTGGTGAGCGACTCGACCCGTGTGCTGGGCGATGGCGACTGCACCCCTCCGGGCGGCATGGGCGTGATGGAAGGAAAGGCTTTTTTGATGAAATACCTGGGGGGCGTGGATGGCATTGCCCTGTGTGTTGACAGCAAAGGCAAGGATGGCAAGAACGATCCCGAAAAGATCATTGAGTTTGTGAAGATGTGCCAGCACAGTTTTGGCGCCATTAACCTGGAAGATATTTCGCAGCCCAACTGCTATCGTGTGCTCGATGTGCTGCGCGAGGAGTGCGACATACCCGTATGGCACGACGATGCACAAGGCACCGCCTGCGTAACCCTGGCCGGCCTTATCAACGCGCTGAAGCTCGTCGACAAGAAAATTGAAGATGTGAAGATCGTTTACCACGGTGCGGGTGCCAGCAACGCCACCATTGCCCGCATTATCCACTCTGCCGGTGCCGATCCCGCCCGTGCCATTATGTTCGACTCTCAGGGAGCCTTGCACCTGAACCGCAAGGACATACAAGCAGACAAGCGTTTCTACCGCAAGTGGGAACTCTGCCAGGTCACCAATCCCGACTTTGTGGAAGATATTATGGATGCCATGCAGGATGCCGACGTGCTCATTTCGCTTTCGAGGCCCGGCCCCGATGTGGTAAAGCCCGAATGGATCAAGGCCATGGCCGACAAACCCATTGTGTTTGCCTGCGCCAACCCCGTGCCCGAAATCTATCCCTATGCCGCCAAAGAAGCCGGCGCTTACATTGTGGCCACCGGACGCGGCGACTTCCCCAACCAGGTAAACAACTCCCTGGGCTTTCCCGGCATTTTAAAAGGCGCACTGATGGTAAGGGCCCGCAAAATTACCGACAATATGGCCATTGCTGCAGCGCATGCCATTGCAAGGTATTCTGAGAAACGTGGCATCGACCCCGAAAACATTACGGCCAAAATGGATGAGCCCGATGTTTTCCCGGTGGAGGCTGCCGACGTGGCCATGCAGGCCATTAAGGATGGGGTGGCACGCAAGGAGATGACCTGGCAGCAGGCTTTCGATCAGGCCAAAGCCGACATTGCCCATGCGCGCAAAACCACCGAATTCCTTGTGGAACACGGCCTTATTGCCCAACCCCCGGCTGAGCTGGTGGAACAAGCCCTGAAAAACGCCATTGAAAGCGTAAAACAATAGTATTTCGCAGCTCATCCATATTATTTTCTGTATATCTTTGCCGTGACCCGGGGCACCGGGTCACGGTATTGTTTAAAGAGCAAAATTGCAGGCATGATCGCTTTTATTGAAGGAAGCCTCGAAGAAAAGAACCCGGCCTATGTGGTAGTCAATTGCCATGGACTGGGTTATTTGTTGCACATTTCGTTGCACACCTACTCGAAACTGCCGGACCGCGGGCCGGTAAAAATCTTTGCCCACCAGGTAATTCGCGAAGACGCCCACCTGCTTTTCGGCTTTGCCGAGGAGGAAGAACGAGAGCTTTTCAGGCTGCTGATATCGGTGAGCGGGGTGGGGCCTAACACCGCCCGCATGGTCCTGTCGTCCATGTCGCCTGCCGAAGTAAAAACGGCCATTGTCAGCAATAACGTTTCCATGCTCCAGTCAATCAAGGGTATAGGCGCCAAATCGGCCCAGCGCATGGTGGTAGACCTGCGCGACCGCCTCGAAAAAGAGGGCATTTTTAAAGACGAGAATTTGGTTTTTACAAACAATACAATGCACGAAGAAGCGTTATCAGCATTAGTAATGCTTGGCTTTGCAAAAAATGCAGCCCAGAAAGCCCTTGCTGCCATTCTGAAAAAGAAGCAGGGATCCCCGGTAACCACCGAGGAACTTGTAAAGGAGGCACTTAAAAGTTTCTGATATAGAGCAATAATCGTATACAACATTGGTGTTTATTAGGCGAATTGTAATTGTAATAATGGGGGCCTGGTTGTTCGGGGCCCTTGCCTTGTTTGCGCTCGATGCCTCAACCATCAATGCTGCGCCGGTGTTTAGTCTGCAGGAGCCGCTGCCCATGCAGGATACCTTGCAGCCAGTGGAACCCGTTACCCTGCCCTTCCCTTTTGATGATGCCGATGAGTACGACTTTGACGGCACCCCTTCGGGTGGTTTGTATTTTTCCGATCCGCCCAACGTTACCACCGACATTTCATACGATCCTGCCAGTGGTTTGTATGTAAAAACCCGCAGGGTGGGCGATCGCATCATTGGCAGACCCGTTTACATGAGTTTTGAAGACTACCTTCAGTACGACCTCGACCGTGGCTTGCAGCAATACTGGCGGGAAAAAGCTACGCCCCAGGGTTTCGAACGCCGCGATGGCGTTATCCCTGAGATCTACATCGGTGGCGAGCTGTTCGACCGCATTTTTGGCGGAAGCACCATAGAT
>JAHYJD010000144.1 GCA_019429365.1 Bacteroidales bacterium
CGCAAAGAACGAAAAGATAATTGTTAATCAAAAAATTTACCTTAGCGAGCGTGGCGTTTTTACGTGGCGAGCTCCGCGTGAAAAAAATAGTTCACGCAATGAACGCGAAGGTTTTTCGCAAAGAACGAAAAGATAATTGTTAATCAAAAAATTTACCTTAGCGAGCGTGGCGTTTTTACGTGGCGAGCTCCGCGTGAAAAAAATAGTTCACGCAAAGCACGCGAAGGTTTTTCGCAAAGAACGAAAAGATAATTGTTAATCAAAAAATTTACCTTAGCGAGCGTGGCGTTTTTACGTGGCGAGCTCCGCGTGAAAAAAATAGTTCACGCAATGAACGCGAAGGTTTTTCGCAAAGAACGCAAAGAAAAAATAAAACAATGGACAAATACAAGATTGAAAATAAAATCGCCTCATCAATCCTGGACCAAGCATTCAAAATTCACAATGAACTGGGACCCGGATTATTGGAATCAGTTTACGAAAGATGTATTAAATATGAATTAGAACAGATTGGACATAATGTTCAGACCCAGGTTCCTGTTCCTTTAACCTATAAATCGCTTCAATTCGAAACAGGATTCAAAATTGATCTTTTAGTTGATAATCTTGTCTTAATTGAACTGAAAGCCATTGAAGCACTTGCACCTATTCATTTTGCCCAAACCCTGACTTATTTAAAAATCACTAAACTTAAATTAGGTTTGCTAATAAACTTCAATAACAAATTCCTGAAAGACGGAATTCACAGGGTTGTCAATAACTTATAAATTTCGTTGCGGACTCCGCTTGAAAAAACAGTTCACGCAAAGTGCGCAAAGTTAAAATCGCAAAAAATACGCAAAAGAAATCGTGGCGTGCTTGGCGTGAATTTAAACGTAGCGTGCTTGGCGTGAAAATTAACCTTGGCGTGCTCCGCGTGAAAACCTTGGCGTGCTCTGCGTGAAATTCTTTGAAAACTCCGCGTGAAATAAATTACGAACTTTGCGTGAAATTATGAAAATCCTGATCCTCGATAATTACGACTCCTTCACTTTCAACCTGTATCATATTGTTGAAAGTCTGCTGCCCGATGGCAACATATTGGAAGTGCATCGCAACGACCAAATTGATCTGGATGCCGTTGGGCATTACGACAAGATCATTATCTCTCCCGGGCCGGGGCTACCCGATGAAGCCGGCATTACCTGCGAACTGATCAGGCGCTATGCAGCAGAAAAAAGTATCCTGGGCGTTTGTTTAGGACATCAAGCCATTGCGGAAGTATTTGGCGGAAAAATACAAAACCTTGAGCAGGTGCTACACGGGGTAGCCATTTCCACGAAAGTGGTAAAAGCCGATGCCTTGCTTTTTCGGCATTGCCCTGATGTATTCGAAACCGGCCGCTACCATTCCTGGGTAGCCGACCCGGATACTTTCCCAAAAGCGCTTGAAATTACCGCCATTGATGCTTCAGGAAACATCATGGCCCTGCAGCACAAAACCTTCGATGTGCATGGGGTGCAGTTCCACCCCGAGAGCGTGATGACGCCCGTGGGAAGGCTGATACTCAGGAACTGGGTGGGGGGATAAGGGTTGGAAGGGTTGTCTCCGCTAGCCAGCGGATTGTCAAGTTGTGATAGTTGAAGGGCGTGTCCGCTTACCTGCGGATTGTCATTATTAGCAATTTTTTTATAATTTTAGTCGTAATGAAATCTGCATTTCGCAATCAAAATTTCATTGTCTTTCACTTGATAAATCAATCTGTGTTCACCATCAATTCTGCGCGACCAAAATCCTTTATATTTATGCTTCAATGGCTCAGGTTTTCCTTTGCCCGAAAAAGGAGATCGTGAAATGTCTTTTAACAAATCATTGATTTTCGATAACATTTTCTTGTCAGTCTTTTGCCAATACAAATAATCTTCCCAAGACTCATCCACAAATATGTATCTCATTGTTCTAATAGGTCTTTCGGAAACGATGAGCCATTTTTAAGTTTTTCAATGGCCGAATCTAATCTTTTCTCATTTGTTTTGGAAGACAATTCGTGGTAAGTTGCATTTAGCGAATTATATTCGTCTAATGACATAATAACTACACCACTGTCTTTGCCTCTGTTAATTATCAGGGTTTCAAAGTTTTCAGTCACGCAGTCAAGATACTTCTTAATATCTTTTCTAAAATCGGAAATTGTTGTTGTTAACATGATATTGATTATTTTGTACACTTTAGAGTACAAATATAAGTACAAATTGTTGGATGGAGTTATTTTTGGCAAGATTTTTTAAACATTTAATGAAGTCAGGAACGGGATCCTTCGCTTCGCAAGGATGACAGTAAAACGGCATTAACAATAAAGCCCTGCAGCGCCATAAAGGCGCGCCACAGGGCTAATTTCCCCCAATCAACAGACATGTCATCCTGAACGAAGCGCAGCGTAGTGAAGGATCTCGTGCTATAAACAAAATCAAGCGCGAAACAATGACAACTCGACAACAATGACAACCTGACAACAACGACAACCCTTCTCTTCTATTCCTGAAAGTACACCCGCTTCACCCGCTGCGATACCGAGGTAAGCACCTCATATGGTATTGTTTCCAGGGCTTTGGCGATGCCGGCAATGGGAATTTCTTTTCCGAAAATGATTACCTCCTCCCCTTCTGAGACATCCAGCCCGGTGACATCCACGGCACACATGTCCATGCTGATTTGGCCCACAATGGGTGCTTTGTGGCCTTTGATGAACAAATGCCCCACCCCATTGCTAAGGCGGCGGTTCAGGCCGTCGGCATAGCCCACGGGCACAATGGCAATTTCGGTTTCGCTGGTGGTTCGTGCCATCCGGCTGTAGCCAATGCTTTCCCCGGAAGGGATGCGCTTCACCTGCGACACCACCGAACGGAACGTACTTACGTTTTGCAGAAGATCCTGCAGGGCCGTGTCTGAAGAAACCCCGTAAAGCCCAATGCCCAGCCGAACCATATCGAACTGCGCCTGCGGAAAGCGGTTTATGGCCGCTGAGTTGCTGATGTGACGAAGAAACGGATAACCCAGACCTTCCTCCAGTTTTTGACACATTTCCGAGAAGTTGGCGATTTGCAGGCGGGTAAAGTCATCGTGGGCGGGGTCGTCGCTGGCTGCCAGATGCGAGAAAACCGAAGCCACGCGAATCAACGGATTTTCAGTCAAAGCCTTTATTACCTCGTCGAGCTCTCCCGTAAGGAAACCCAGGCGGTGCATGCCCGTGTCGAGTTTCAGGTGGATCAGGAAAGGATGCTGAGGACTAACGGCTTCAAATTGTATTGCAGCCTGTGCCACCCTTTGCAACAGCTTCAGGCTGTAAACTTCCGGCTCCAGCCGGTATTTATGCAACACTTCCAGGCTGCGCACCTCGGGGTTCATTACCACTATTGGCAATTGTATGCCACCCTTGCGCAACTCCTTGCCTTCGTCGGCATAGGCCACGGCAAGGAATTCGGCGTGGTGGTACTGCAGCACCCCGGCCACCTCCACGCTGCCGCTTCCGTATGAGAAAGCCTTTACCATGGCCATCACTTTTACCTTGGGCTTCAGCAGCGAGCGATACACATTCAGGTTGTGCACCAGGGCATCAAGATTCACTTCAAGAATAGTCTGGTGGTCTTTCTGCTGCAGCAAGTTGCTGATGCGCTCAAAGCCAAAAACCCTGGCGCCCTTCAGCAATATGGCTTCATTGTCAAATTCGCGGGGATTAAAGGAAGTCAGAAAATCTTCGGTGGAGTCATAAAACAAGGCAGGAAAGCTGAAAACCGAAGGGTTGGCCGAGATATCTTTTCCAATACCAATGAGTTTGCCCACGCCTTTTGCCCTGAGCATGCCTGCCACTTCGGCATACAGGGCTGCGGGCAAAATTCCGGTTTGCAGAATATCCGACAGGATCAGGGTTTTTTGTGGGTGGCGCGTCTGAGTGTTCAGAAAGTCGAGGGCAATGGCCAGGGAGTTCAGGTCGTTGTTGTAGCTATCGTTGATTACCAGGCAGTTGTTTATGCCCTCCTTCATTTCCATGCGCATGGCCACGGGCTGCAGCTGAGCCATTTTCTCCCTGATCCAGCCGTTGCTGTAACCCATATGGCAAAGAAAAGCCATGCAATGCAAGGCATTTTCAACCGAGGCATGGTCTGTAAAGGGAATCTCAAAATCAAATTCCTTCCCCTGATAATCAATGCGAATGTGTGTATGGTTATCCGTTCTGCGCAGTGATGTAACATGAAGGTCGGCACCGGCTTTCACCGACCATGAAAACAGCCGCACCGTGGGATGTTGGGCCTGCCATTTTCGGATATAATGATCCAGTTCGGAATGATCGCGGCAATAGATCAGGGTATTGGCATGGACAAACAGTTTCAGCTTTTCGCGAATTTTTATTTCCCTTTCGGGGAAGCCTTCATCGTGGGCCGGACCAATATTGGTAAAAATGCCCACATCGGGTTGTACCACCCGCTCCAGCTTTTCCATTTCGCCGGCTTGGGAGATACCGGCTTCGAAAATCCCCAGTTGATGTTTTCTTTCTATCTGCCAGACCGACAGCGGCACGCCTATTTGCGAATTGTAGCTGCGCGGATTGCGCACCACCGGCATTTTCTCCGAAAGGAGCTGAAACAGCCACTCTTTAATGATGGTTTTGCCGTTGCTGCCGGTAATGCCCACCACCGGCAGACTGATTGAGGCTCGGTGTGCGGCAGCCAGATTTTGCAAGGCCAGCAGGGTGTCGTTTACCTTTACGAAGGCGGCCTCGGCCAGCATGGGCGAAGGGGGATCAGGCAAGCGCGACACCATAAAGCAGCGCACCCCCCTTTCAAAAAGGGTTTCAATATAACGGTGGCCGTCATTTTTGGGGGTAACAATGGCCACAAACATGGAGCCTGCTGGCGCGATCAGCCGCCGGCTGTCGGTGAGCAAATGGCGGATGGCTATACCAGTCAAAGGTGCGCCAAACAGTTGCCCCCCGGCCATATCGCAAATTTCCGAAAGCTTGTATGCAGGCATGGAAGAAATTTTCAAAAAGACTAATCGCCGCCTTCGGGAAGATCCTTCAGGG
>JAHYJD010000145.1 GCA_019429365.1 Bacteroidales bacterium
AAATAAGAGGAAGCCGGAAGCCTGCCTGCCGGCAGGCAGGTCCGAAGCCGGAAGTGATGGTTATCCGAAAAGCAGTCGGAACACCTGGTCGAGCCGGCTGACAGGGTGCACCTTTATGCCAAAGTTCCTTTTCTCCAGGCCTTTCATATTGTATTTAGAAACAAAGATTTCGTCAAAGCCCAGTTTGGCGGCCTCGCCAATGCGCTGTTCAATGCGGGTTACGGGCCGTATCTCACCGGTGAGCCCCACTTCGGCGGCAAAACACACCTTCTCTCCAATGGCAATGTCTTCGCTTGACGAAAGTACCGCACATACTACGCCCAGGTCGATGGCCGGGTCGTCGACTTTGATGCCGCCGGTAATATTGAGAAACACATCTTTTGATGACAGGCGGAATCCGTTTCTTTTTTCCAGCACGGCCAGCAACATGTTCAGCCGCCGCAAGTCGAAGCCGTTGGAAGAGCGCTGCGGGGTGCCATAGGCTGCCGTGCTCACCAGGGCCTGGGCCTCTATCAGTATAGGCCGCTGCCCTTCGATGGTGGCCGAAATGGTGACACCACTCACCTCCTCGTCGCGTTGCGACAGCAAAATTTCGGAGGGGTTGGCCACTTCGCGCAGGCCGTTGCCGCGCATTTCAAATATGCCCAGCTCGCTGGTGCTGCCAAAGCGGTTTTTGGCTGCACGCAAAATGCGATACACATGGTTGTGATCGCCCTCAAATTGCAACACGGTGTCGACCATGTGCTCCAGAATCTTGGGTCCTGCCAGCGAACCATCTTTGGTGATGTGCCCGATAAGAAATACCGGCACAGCGCTTTCCTTGGCAAATCGCTGAAACTCGGCCGCTGACTCGCGGATCTGCGAAATGCTGCCCGCCGAAGATTCGATGGAGGCCGTGGTGAGGGTTTGGATGGAGTCGATCACCACCATGCCGGGCTGCAAGGCCTCAATATGCTTAAAAATAACGGTTGTATCGGTTTCGGTAAGAATATAGCATTCGGGGTGGTCAAGGCCCAGGCGGTTGGCCCGCATGCGCAGCTGCAGCTCGCTTTCTTCGCCCGAGATATAGAGCACTTTGGTGTTTTTTATCTGCAAAGCCACCTGCAGCATTAAAGTCGATTTGCCTATCCCCGGCTCGCCCCCAATGAGCATAATGGCGCCGGGCACAATGCCGCCGCCAAGCACACGGTCGAGCTCCAGGCTGCCCGAAGGCAATCGTTTTTCGTGGCTGGCCTCAATTTCGCCAATCAGCTTGGGGCGGCTGCCCCCTTCGCGCTTCGACACATAGGCTTTCCCGGCGGGCTCCTTTTGAATCACCTCTTCATGGTAAGTGTTCCACTCGCCACAACTCGGACAACGGCCAATCCACTTGGAAGAGCGTGCGCCACAATTGCTGCAGAAAAACTCTGTCTTTACCTTGGCACTCATTTGAATATTAAGCTTTTATTTCAAAAAAGGATAAAAAGAAAGGGAAAACCAAATCACTAGGATTAGCGGTTTTCCCTCTGCAACCATGAAAACAAGTCCTTAAAATTACAAATAAATATTCAATTACCGGTTTTTTTAACAAATTCTTTATAAAAAATTCCGCCCGGCACCTCAATACTTATGATCAGTTTTTCGTTGGTAAGTTTAAAAATCTCCCAGCTGGTGTTAAATGTGCTGTAATTAAGGTTGGCCAGCTTCAGAAACATTTTTGTACCCTTGCGCTCAATCACATACTTCCCTTGCTGGCTGAGCCAGAAATTTGAGGGATCGGACGTGCTGTAACGAAAAATGTCAATATTATTGTTAAACATTTCCCAGTATTCGCCCTGCCCTGGCTCGATGTCGCTCACATCAACCACTTCCCAAACGCCTTCAATACGTTCTTCGTATTGTTGCTTCCGGCAGCCCGACAGCAATAGCATCGAGAAACCAAGCAGGGCCAGAACGGCAGGTAAAACGGAAGAAAAGTTGCGACGCATATTGAAAGTCTTTTGACAAAGGTCAAATTTAATAAAAATTTTAACCTTATATCAACTAATGCGCGGCCCGGAACCAATAAAAAAGAGACTGAACCAAAAGCTTGTTTTGTTTATGTCGCCAGGTTTCATTCTGAGCAATGGCGGCTAACAATCTTCTGGTTCAGCCCCTTAAATGTTTGGGTTGCAGAGGGATTAACGGACAATAATGTTCCTGAGTTCACCGGGGATATCGTCCACTTCGGCTTCGGGCTTGCTCATTGCTGAAATATCGAAAATATGGTTGATGGTTTCAAGCTTGGCTTGTTTGAAAACAGCGGGCTGGTCGAATGGGAATGCTTCTTCCTGGGCGGCTTCATCAATGGCGGGCATGGTCAGTATGCGTCCAAAAGTATCTTTAAAGGTAAGAACTCTTTTTGGAGCAGTTGCATGGGCAAAACTGCTTGCGAAAATGATCAGGGCGGTGGCAAAAATTAACTTTTTCATGTGTTCAAGATTTGTTTTTAAAAGGTCACATGGAACTCGCTTGATTGATTGACCTTCTTTTTGTGAATGAATTTCTATTGCTCGTTTCATGACTTTATGTTTTTTTAAGTTGGTTTTTAGCTTGCTGTACTAGTCATGTAGTACACTAAAGGTGTGCCACAAATCATAAAGCACTGTTTTGCAGTGTTTTTAGAAATTAAAGAAATAGGTGGTGTGTTATAAACCAAAAGGTGTCCGCACAAAAGTGTCCGGTTTTGGAGGGGTTTTGTTCGGAAACGGACACTTTTTCTGTTCGTTTCAGATTACCTTATTTTTTTTTAATTTTGAAATAAATATAATTGATATGGTAACTGTTATAAAAAAAGGTATTGGGAAAAAGGAGATCCGCAAGATTCTCTCAAACCTTAACTGGAAAAAGGACTTCGATGCTCATAAATATTGCGGAAAGATCATTCTGGATTTAAGCCCGCTTGAGATTCAAAAAAGATTGAGAGATGAGTGGGAATAGTCTTTTTCTTGATACCAATATAGTCCTTTACCTATTCTCAGGCGACAAGACTATTGCAGAGTTATTGGATGGTAAAAATATTTTTATTTCTTTTATAACTGAATTAGAAATTCTAAGTTACCCTGAATTAAATCCCGAACAAACGAAAAATGCAAAAGCGTTTATAAACGATGTGTCTTTGGTCGATATAAATTCAGAAATAAAAAGAATTGTTGTTGAGCTCCGAAAGTCTTATAAAATTAAACTGCCAGATGCTATTATTGCAGCATCTGCTTATTATTTGAATGTTCCCCTTTTTACTGCCGACAAAGGTTTTTCAAGGCTATCCGAGTTGAACATTTTATTGTATGAGGCCTAAAACAATTGAAAAAGTTTGAAAACCTTCGCCGACAGGATCATTGATTTCAATAAAAGCCTAAACCTTGACATTGTTTTGCCTGATGACATCCAGGTAATGAACCCTTTTAAGGAAAACCCGGAAGCGCTGGCAATTTTTACATTTACTCAATAAGTCCTTTGGGGTTTGTAATGACCAACGACAAGGGCCGCGACGTAAATTTTAATTATTACGACAGCCGCGAACTTCAGGCAGCACTTTATGATTATATGCTCCAATCCGTAAAGACCCACATCAGCATGGGTATATATACTGATGTGTGTTTTTGCCTGGGCTCAGGCAAGAATTTCCGTTTTCTGCAAAAGTTGAACAAGAATCACCAGCTTTTTGAAAAGGTTATTCCGCTCGATCACCCGCGCTTTGTGATGCACTACTGCTCAAAGCAAATGCCCGAATACGTTGAAAAGTTTGTTGAAATTTTAAGCGGTTTTTAACAGGCAAAACCGCAGCCCAGCAAAAGCAAAAAATTAATTAAGCAAAAAGCGTATAGGCAGGTTAAACGTAACCCTTATGGGGAAATCATCTTCAAAGCCCAGCTCCCAATCAGGCATGCTTTCAACAACCCTTAACGCCTCCTTATTAAGCAATCGATGTGAATTGCTGAATACCCGGGCTCCGGAAATGCTCCCATCGCGCTCAACAATAAAATTCACAAACACTGTTCCAGTTATACTTTTGCGGGGTCAACCTAAAAGGAGATAAATATAAAGCACCCCGAATGAGATGACAGAGCTCATGAGTGTGACCACAATTCCGGGCTTCAGGAACTCAAAAAAGCCGATCTTCACCCCGAACCGATCGGCCGATTCAATCACGATCAAATTGGCAATGGCCCCGATAATGGTGGCATTTCCCGCAAGGGTTGAAGCCGATGCCAGGCTGAGCCATAGCAACTCGCTGTCGGCGGCCTTCATAAACGGAAGCATCACTATGATAAAGGGCACATTGCTTACAATCTGTGTCATCACTAGGCTGAGGCCGTGAATGGCGCCAATGCCTCCCATGTCTTCCAAAAGCAGGTTGGCATCAATGTAGCGGCTCAGCAGGCCCGACACGCGGCAAATCATTATTATAACCGGGGTAAAAAGCAACACCACCGCATCATTCACCAGGAACGCGCTGGCCACTCCCGAAAAGAAGGTAATAATAATGAGCAGCCTCTACTGATTGCGGGCACAAGAAATAGGTTGGCTGGCAATAAGCGAAAAAAACCCATCCAGCTGCAGGGTGGCAATAATGATCATCATACCCAGCAAAAGTGCAATGGTGTTGAAATCAATGGCCATGATTGCCTCTTCAAAACTAAGCACCCCAAAGAGAATCATGGCAACCGCTCCGAAAAAAGCAGCCGATGGCCGGTCGATATTAATCTTGGGGAGTCGCGTAAAGATGATTCTAATATAGGTTAGAAAAAAAATATCAGCGCGGCAGTTTCCATATCATTTCCAGAAGAATCATAAAAAAAAACGGCAAGAATCAATGAAATTTTATTTGGCCCTGATGGCGGTGGTTTCATTGATCCAGCACTGCACCCTGTATGTTTCGCCCTGTGTGAATCCGTTAAAAAAAATCTCTTCCCCATTGGGAAAGTACTGGCGGTAGGTCACCGCCAATTGAATTGCCCTTTCCTTAACGGCCGGATCTGCGGCCACCGCTGCTGCCTGCTGAAACTTATCCACAGCGGCCCAGTAGGCTGCTTTGGT
>JAHYJD010000146.1 GCA_019429365.1 Bacteroidales bacterium
TTTGCCCAAGTGGGCATATATGACTCTTTTTTTAGATCTGTTATGGATGGCAAATGATAAGGGCAGATTTAAAATCATAATCGACTTTTTCTTGGCCCACGCATCGCATAACTGCTTTTAAGAAACCCAGTTGACTTTTAAGCAGGTTTGAAATGGTATAGTAAAAGTGGACACTCCGAAAAGCATGTTATAAGAACCAATTTCAAGGAGGTGTCCAATGACCCAAAAACGAAAACAATTTTCAAAGCAATTCAAGATCGATGCTGTTAAACTGGTAAACGAACAGGGCTATAGGGTATCAGAAGCCGCCCGAAATCTCGGCATCCACCATAGTTCTCTGAGGCGTTGGAAAAAGCAGTTTGAAACCAGCGGAAACCAGGCTTTTCCCGGAAAAGGGCATATGAGCCCTGAAAAAGAGGAACTGGACCGGCTTCGTAACGAGGTTAAAAAACTGCGAATGGAACGAGAAATCTTAAAAAAGGCAGCGGCCTTCTTTGCCAACGAGTCGAAATAAGGTTCGACTTTATCCGGCAGCAACAGAAGGCCTATCCCGTAACCATTTTGTGTTGGGTTATGGGAGTCAGCCGGAGCGGTTATTACAAATACCTTAAAACAAGCCATGAGAATAAAATGGATTCCGATTTCGAGTTAATTGCCAAAGTTCGTCAAATACACGCCGATACCAGAGGCAGCTATGGTTCACGACGAATGAGCGGTCAGCTTCGGGATGACGGCTACGATGTCGGTCGGTACCGAGCCGGAAGCCTGATGAAGAAGGCCGGTGTATCTGTAAAACGTCGCAAAAAGTTTAAAAGAACCACTGACAGTAACCACAATCTGCCGATTGCTGAAAATTTATTGAATCGTCAGTTTGAATCCAATCGACCCAATGCTGTATGGTGTGCCGACATCACCTATTTGTGGACCCTCCAGGGCTGGTTGTATTTGGCTGTGATCATAGACCTGTACTCACGTAAAGTCGTGGGCTGGGCCATGAACAATCACCTGAAAGCTTCTCTGGTTAAAGAAGCTTTATTAATGGCCTATTGGCGGCGAAAACCCCCAAAAGGGTTAATCCATCACTCTGACCGCGGGAGTCAATATGCCGGCAGCGAATATCAAAAGTTGTTAACACAATACGGCATGGTTTGCAGCATGAGCCGAAAAGGGGACTGCTGGGACAATGCCGTGGTTGAAAGTTTTTTTCGCTCCCTTAAAACGGAATGGATCGATGACATCATTTATCAAACCAGAGATGAGGCCAGAAACGACGTAATCAAATATATCGAAATGTTTTATAACAGTCACCGTCTCCATTCGTTTTTGGGATATAAAAACCCAAATGTTTTTGAGAAAAGTTCTACTTTGGCAAAATTCGCTTAACCGGGTGTCTTTTTTTACTTGACCAGATCATCTTTTATATCCGAGCAACAAGTCACAGCAGCATGAACAGCAATTGCATATAATAACTAATTCGTCTTTTTTGTTGTCTCCAATTTGAACCAATCCTCGTTTGACGCATAATTCTATTATCTTATGAGCTTCATCTTTGGAAATTGTTCGCGCAATTCCATATTCGGACAATTGTTGGACGAAGCCGCTGCGCGGCGGGAAAAAATTTCTAAATAGTGTATAACTCCCGGCGTTGCCCAATTCCGGGCACCAACAAACAAAGGGAGGTATACCATGAAAAAGGCTGAAGCGAACCGATTTAATGAACTTTATCAGCGTCACCTGCGTTTTCTCAAACTCCAGGGCAAAAGCCAAAAGACCATTGAAGCCTATGCGCGAGCCGTGCGCCGAATCAGCGAACATTTTGATTGTTGCCCCGACAAATTGACCCTGAAACAGCGGGAACAATATTTTTCCGACCTGGTAAAATCCCACTCTTGGAGTACTGTTAAAATTGACCGTAATGGTCTGCAGTTTTTCTGGAAACATGTCCTTAAACGCGATTGGCAGTGGCTTAATATCATCAAAGCCCCCAAAGTACGTTCGCTGCCCGACATTCTCACCGTCACCGAAGTTGAACAAATGATCGGTGCGACACGCAAGCTTCGCTATCGGGTTTTCCTGTTGGCAACCTATTCCATGGGCTTGCGTCTCGCAGAGACTCTGTCCTTACAGGTGGGCGATATCGACGGTCAGCGCAAGCTGGTTCATATCCGGCGCGGCAAGGGGCACAAGGATCGTTTCGTCCCATTACCGGATCTGACCTATCACGCATTACGCGCTTTGTGGTGCAAACATCGCAACCCCTGCATGTTATTCCCCAATGCCGTGGGGTCCCCCGAACGCATCCGCAGTGCCACCACCCATATGGATCGCGGCGGCACCCAGGCCGCCATGAAAGCCGTGGTGGAACAGTGCGGCATTAAAAAAAAGTCTCGATCCACTCACTGAGGCATGCCTATGCAACGCATCTGCTGGAAAAGGGCTTAAGCCTCCGTCACATCCAGGCGATTCTCGGTCATAGCAGCCCCATCACCACAGCTCGCTACGCCCATTTGACCGACACCGCCGAACAGAATGCATTTGATACTATTAACGAGCTGGTCAATGCCCTCCACGTCGATTTAAGGAGGTTATGATCATGCAACTTGCCTCTATCCTCGATCAATACCACGATGCCTTTCAGGCCAAATACGGCTCCCGGCTTTTACCCGGTCATCTGCGCGCCATCGATGCCATCAGCAGATGCCGGACACCCGAAGCCGGTCAGTTGCTCGTGCAATGCACTGACTGTGGTCATGCCGCATGGCGCCCCCGCTCTTGTGGGCACCGCAGCTGTCCGCAATGCCAGAATCATGAAACCTCGCTCTGGCTTGACCGGCAACAGGCCAAACTTTTGCCGGTTGAGTACTTCATGGCAACCTTTACGCTTCCCTATGAGCTCAGATTCCTGGCCTGGGATCATCAAACTCTCGTTTACAACATTCTCTTTACATGCGCTTCCAGCACGCTGAAGGACTTTGGCCTAAATCCCAAAAATCTTGGCGCCAGCATCGGTATGACTGCGGTTCTGCATACTCACACGCGCCGCCTCGATTATCACCCCCATATTCATGTCGTGGTGCCGGGCGGCGGCGTGGATAAGGCCAAAAAACAATGGAAAAAGAAAAAAACCAAGTATCTCTTCAATGAATTCGCCCTGGCCAAGGTGTTTCGTGCCCGCTTTCTTGCGGCATTGAACCAAGCCGGTCTCAGTCTGCCCGATTCAGTGCCAAAAAAATGGGTGGTCGACTGCACCTGTGCCGGAAAAGGTCTCTCCGCTTTGAAATACTTATCGCGTTACCTATACCGGGGCGTCATCGGTGAAGGCAATATCGTCTCCAATCAAAATGGCAATATCACGTTTAAATATGTCGAAAGCCGTACCGGCAATACTCGCTACCATACTGTTAAAGGCGAGGACTTTCTTTGGCTCGTTCTGCAACATGTTTTACCAAAGGGCTTTCGTCGGCTCAGAGACTATGGCTTTCTACATGGCAATGCCAAAAAGCTGCTGAAACTGGTTCAAATGGTTTTGCAGATCATGATTCAAATCTGCTCACGTCCCAGACCGGTATTTAGGTGCCCCTTGTGTCATGCGCCTATGCGGGTGCTGGGTATCAGCTCACCGATTCGATCACCAGGATAGTATGCCTAAACGGCAATGACCTGAAGTAAACATAAGCATAGGAGGTTAGAGAAATTCTATGACATAGAGACCGTTTATTAAGCCCTCTGAAGGCTTAGTGATCTCGCTCGCCCTAAAAAATGCTTGCTCCCAGTTCGGGTTAAAACCACCTCCCATTCAACAAAAGATATTTTCCTTTATAAGGACACCTCCTGAATTCCGCCGGGCTTGTCCAACTACAGGATAAGATCGTGGTTCGCTTCGCTCTCACGATCTATCCTTATTCGTTCGGCTTGTATTGGATTTCGCTCTGGGGACTGCTAACGGCTCCCCGATCCGGCTGGCTAACCCGTGACCTGCCCAAAGTTGCAAAGCCGTCTGAACTGCCGGCAGCCCTTCCAACAGCCGGCACGCCCGGGGTATTTTCAAAAGCCGCTTGATGGTCATATTCTTTTCAATCATACTTCGCAAGGGATTGGTGCCTCTGAATGAAGCTGGAAATTGGCGTCGTTTAGATATACTTGCAGGAATCTGGCAGTAAACTACCACCGACCTTGTCGGTGGCTTTTTAAGGACGGCAACTCCTGACATTGTCATCCGCTGCCGTCTTTCCAAATTCGCATCTGTTCTTCTCGAACTTGCGATTCCACTTGCTTTTTGACATAGGTTTTTATTACGTCTCGGTCGATCCCAACTGTACTGACGAAATATCCTCGTGCCCAAATGTGCATTCCCCAGTATCGTTTTCGCAATTCGGGAAACTCTTTTCGAAGATATTCGGCGCTTTTGCCCTTGAGCACCTTCATCACTTGGGCTGGCGAATGTTTGGGTGGCACCGAAACATACATGTGGACATGATCTGAACAAATGGCGCCTTCTATTATTGTGATATCAAGCCATTCGCACAGTTCTGTCAATATGTCCTTTAGTCGAGGTTTCACCTCATTGACCAATATTTGGTACCGGTATTTTGGCACCCATACAAAATGATACTCGCATCGGTACACCGCATGCGATGATTTTCTATAGCCTTCCATCGGTTCACCTCCGACCGAAGGCTATAACAAATAACACAACTCATCAACATTGTTGATTCGCTATCGGTGCAGGGCCTTCGCCCCCGCACCCCACCGCCGACTACGTCGGCGGATTAGGCCAGGAATTTAAACTCTTACGAAATTTCATTGTCAGGAAAAACTTCATATTGTGGTAGTTTTTATATCACGGTGGGGCAGGGAATTTTTTGGAAAACCATGTCTGACGCCAATGATTTAACGTGTGCCGTAAACCATTTGGGTTCTTGACCGTCTAACTTAACGAAAGCGAGCGAAACAAAGAAGCGGGATAAAAAGGATTTTGCACCGGTGAATGATCATTAGTTAATACAAAACAAGGACTTGCTTATGAATAAACGTATCCTTATATTCGCCATTATTTT